>DAOVMN010000186.1 GCA_030630685.1 Thermoplasmata archaeon
AAGCCGTGCCTTGACGGGCAGTCCTCTCATTGCCTTGCCCGGCAGTCCCTTCATTTATTCCACCACCACAAAGGATACCGCCTTGCTCAAAGGCCTGCATTCCATGATCACCACATGGTCCTCCACCTTCTTCTCGATACAGGGTGGAAGGTGTGCATGCTTCCTTGATCTGCGCTTTTCATAACGCTCGTATTTCCTATTGTACACCCTTCTTTCCCGCTCAATGACTATAGTATCCTGCATTTTGGTACTGACTACCTTGCCTTCCAGTTTGATCCCCCTCACAGCAAGGGTGCCGTGGAACGGACAGTGTGGGTCAGTGCAGGTTCTCTCCGGGATTTTCACACCAATACCAGCATCTCGTGTCATCTAAATCACCTTAATCCATCTAATCTTCTTAATCCTGTCTTCAGCTCTGAATCTATCTAATCTTCTTAATCCTGTTTTCGGGTCTGAACACTATTCTACGACCAACTACCTCTTTCCCATTGAGAATAAATACATTGCCAGCTTTCGGGATCATCTTAACACCGGAAATGGTACTCACCCTGAAGGTGCTCTTGGTCTCGTCCACCACTTTTCCCTTCATCCGCAAATAATCCGGATGCCGGGAAGTCTTTACCATTAAGTCCATCCCAATGAACTCCTGCCTTAGGAAGGCCCTGTGTTCCGGTGTGCTCAACTTCTCACATCCACGTTGAATCCCATTCTGATGAGTTCGTCTGTGATCCTTCTCTTATGGTTGCCCTGCAGTTCGATGTTTCCATCCTTCACCGTTCCTCCGGAGGCGCATTTTGTTTTCAGTGTACGGGCGAGTTCGTCTATGTCTATGTCGGAGGTATTGATCCCTTCAACGATTGTCATGATCTTTCCATACCTCCTTCTCACCGTGAATACCTTGATCTGTTGTGCCTCTCTGGCTATCTCCTCGCAGACACAAATCTCCTCCGGAAGGCCGCATTTGGGGCAAATCTTACCCATTAGTGCTCCCCTCGCTTCTTTTCTTCGTTGAGCATGGTCATGATGCGGGCAACCTGCTTTCTCAGAGCCCTGATCTTACCCGTATTCGGCGGAGCACCGCCCATGGCGGCTACGCCCCGCTCATGCATGAGTTCGACCCTGAGCTCTTCTAACTTTGCTCTGGCTTTTTCCGGGCCCATGGCCCGTATTTCTGCTGGTTTGATTGTGGTCATTCCATATCACTTCCCTCAACTATTTTTTGATGGTATTTCATTATCTTGCTTTTCATCCTTTGGTCCATCTACATTTCTTTCTTCTTTTATTTCCTCTGCCTTTGGATTCTCAGCTTCTTTCGTTTGTTTCTTCTTGGCCTTTGATGCCCTCTTCTTGGTCGCCTTTTTTTCCTTGCCACTTGGCTTCTCAGCTTTGGTACCCGCACCCTTTGGTTTCTCAGCGGTCGGTACCTTATCCTTTGATTCCCCGGCCTTTTTTTCCTTGGTTTTGGATTTTTTAGGTTTTTCACCCTTGGCCTTTGATGTCCCCTTTTTTGCCGCTTTTTTCTCCCTGACCACAGCTTTCTCTGCCCCTGTCTCTTCAGACTTTGGCTCCTCGGCCTTTTCACCCCCGGTTTTAGGTTCCTCTACTTTCTTCTTGGTCCTCGGCTTCTTTTTCTTAATGACTTTTTTCTCCTCTGCCGGCATCTCAACCTTTGGCTCCTCGGCCTTTTCACCTTCGGTTTTAGGTTCCTCTACTTTCTTCTTGGTCCTCGGTTTCTTTTTCTTAATGGCTTTTTTCTCCTCTGCCGGCATCTCAACCTTTGGCTCCTCGGCCTTTATGTCCCCGGCTTCGGGTTTCTCCATCTTTTTCCTCTTGGTCCTTGGTTTCTTCTTGGTGACCTTTTCTTCTTCTAACACCGGCTCCTCGGCCTTTGGCCCCTCGGCCTTTTCATCCTTGGTTTTAGGTTCCTCTACTTTCTTCTTGGTCCTCGGTTTCTTTTTCTTAATGGCTTTTTTCTCCTCTGTCGGTATCTCAGTCGTCGGTTCCTCGGCCTTTTCATCCCTGGTTTTGGGCTCTTCTACCTTCTTCTTAGCAGCCTTTTCTTCTTCTAATACCGGCTCCTCGGCCTTTGGCTCCTCAACCGTTTTCTCCTCTGCCTCAGGGAGCTCCGGTGGTTTTTCCTCGACTATAGGAACCTCGGGCTCAGGTATACCCACAGCCACAGGCCCCCCTTCCTTTATCAACGATTCAATAATCTCCTTTTCCTCCTCCTCATGGATCGAGGTATCGATCTTGAGTTCCTCAACCTCCTTCTCGGGTACTATGCCCTTGGCTTCCTCCTGGCTCAGGATATCTATCTCGTCCGGAAGGACAGCATCCGGTTTCATGATCATGACCTTGATGCCGATCGTCCCCAACTTCTTCTTTGCCACGGCATAGCCGATGTTCATGGTCTCGAGAGCGGATTCACCGCAGTATTTTATATGTCCCTTCTTGAACTTCTCGGTTCGGTGGCGTTGTCCGGTTAGTTTACCCGCGATCACCACCTGGCAGCCCCGCGCACCTGCGCCCATGATCTTTCGAACCGTAGAGTGGCCTGCTCTCCTGAAATGCCAGCCCCTTTCAAGGGCCACGGCAAGCTTGTATGCCATGATACCGGCGTTGAGATTCGGGTTCTTGACCTCCTCTACCTCGATCTGGGGGTTATCAAAATTGAACTTGTTCTCCATGATGGCGGTGAGTTCCTTGATGCTCCTACCGCGGTGACCGATCACCATCCCCGGCCTTTCGGCAATGAGTGTTACCAGTGTCCCCATGGGGGTCCTCTGGATGTCGATCCCCCCGAATCCGGAGCGCTCGGTGAACTTTTTCACGTACTCCTTCAGGAGGAGGCGGTTTACCACATCGGTTATGATCTTTCGCTCGGTTACCAATCTATCCCTCCGGTTCCTCTATCTTTTTAACAACTATCTCCACGTTCACCTTTTCCCTTCGCTTGGGAGAAGAACGCCCATGTGCTCTCGGGAACCAGGAATCCACTTTCTCTCCCTTGTAGGCCGAAAGATGGATGATCTTGAGCTCCTTTGGTTCGGCATCGATGTGGAGTTCCGCATTTGCCGCTACCTCGTGAAGTAGTCTCAGGAATCTCTTCGATGCCTTGACGGGAAATCTCCCTGGTCCCATGCCTCCCCGTCTATGGCCTACACTGCCGTATCTCCTGAACGGTACGGCCTTCTCAAGCCTTATCACCTTCTGAAGGTAGTGCTGAGCCTTCTCAACAGTCATCCCTCTGAGAGCGCTGGAGATCTCGAGCGCATGTTTTGGGGATATATTCAGCTCTTTGCCATAGGCCCTGGCCATGGTCTTTGGGTCGATCTCTCCAAACGAATACTTCACCATCATATCACCTTACTTGAGCGGCATGAACTTTGAACTCTTGGTAGCACCCACACCAGGGCCGGTATGGCTGACTGGTTTGCGGGTAAGTGTGAACTCGCCAAGGCAGTGGCCAATCATCTCTGGAATGATGGTTATCCGATGAAACTCCTGGCCGTTGTGGATAGCGATCGTCCTTCCCACCATCTCCGGGATGATCACCATCTCCCGTCTATGTGTCCGCACTACATCATCGGTCTTTCTGAGATGCCTGAGAAAGCTTTCCTGTTCGGTTGTGAATCCTCTTTCGAGAGACCTCCTTCTCCTGGCAGGAAGCAGGCCCACAAACTCCTCGATAGGCATCTCTTTAAGCTCTTCCAGGGTGTAGCCCCGGTACATGAATACCTTCTTCCGCCTGACCTCGGCTACGCCAGCTAGCTTTCGTGCCTTCCTTCTTGCTGCCTTGGCAGATGTCGGTCCTTTTCTGGATTTTGCCATGATTATCTCCCTCTTCCTGTACGTCTTGCTGCAATGCTTCCTACCTTCCTTCCTGGTGGGGCACGCCTTGAAACGGTAGATGATTTACCAACGTGCTGATGTGCTCCGCCCCCGTGTGGATGATCTACCGGATTCATCGCCACACCGCTCACCCGGGGGTAATTGGTGGCTTTAGACTTTATCGAATGCCACTTATTCCCTGCCTTGGTGAAGGGTTTGTCACCCCTCCCTCCGCCCGCGAGCACACCGATGGTAGCCATACAGGTGTTGTTGAGATGCATGAGTTTACCAGAGGGCAGTTTCACCACGGTTTTTGGGCCATGGCTTACCACGATGGCGTTACTCCCTCCTGAACGTGCAAACTTCCCGCCGTCACCTATATTCTTCTCGATATTGAAGATCGTGGTACCTTCAGGAATGTTTCCCAGCGGAAGCGTATTACCTATCGTTATGGGTGCCTCTACCCCTGATTCAAGGGTCTCACCCACCCTGAGTCCCTCATGTGCAAGTGTCCATATGTTCTTACCGGATTCATGACGAATCCGTGCAAGCGGAGCGGTGTGTAGCGGGTCATGCACTATATCCATGACCTCACCTTTTCCCTGGGGCAGGTGCGTTGCTTTGCCCTTGTAGCGATGTGAGGGGGCTGAATATTTACGCCCTTTTCCTCTCCTTCGAGCTATGATTCTTTTACCCATAGAAAACCCCCTTAGAACACCCCTATTCGTGTGGCGATCTCATCTGCCTTGTAGGGCTTGGCGAACTTTACCGTAGCATGTTTCCCTTCCTTGGAAATCCTGGTGTTCACCTTCTCTACCTTGACTTCGTAAAGCATCTCGATCGCCTTCCTGATGTCCTGTTTCCCTGCCCTTCTGTTGACAATGAACTCGAGTTTGTTCTCTTCTTCCATGTTCCTCTGGGCCTTTTCTGTCACCCAGGGATTGTAGACGATCTCATAAGGGTCCATCCTATAATCCCTCCAGTTTCTTTATGGCCTTCTCTGTGAATACCGTCAGTCTCCCGGGGTCTCCGCCAGGGGCCAGCTTCTCCACGGTCAGGCCTTCGGGAGTGGTGACCTCCACACCGGCAAGGTTGTTGACGGCCTTCTCCATCCCGTTGAACTCTGAGAGCACCACGAGGATGGATCTTGGGACACGGTATTTCCTGCCCCTCAGCTTCCCTCTTCCTGCCCGGATGTGTTTTCCTTCCTTTGCACGGACAAGGTCGTCTCCCAGCCCGATGCCCTCAAAGGTCTCGCGCACCTTTTTTGTGTAGGAGATATCCTCATCGCCCTCATCGATAATCTCGTGAAGTCGTTCGAACTTCTCCTCCAATACGACCGGGAGCTTAACATCCTTATCGTATCTGTGACCGCGCTTCCTCACCACCTCGGACATTGTAGTAGCGGACAGTGCGGATCTGAGAGCCTTTCTGTATTCTTTTTTATT
>DAOVMN010000100.1 GCA_030630685.1 Thermoplasmata archaeon
CCCAGCCGTAAACGATGCTCGCTATGTGTCAGGTACGGTGCGACCGTATCTGGTGCCGTAGGGAAGCCGTGAAGCGAGCCACCTGGGAAGTACGGTCGCAAGACTGAAACTTAAAGGAATTGGCGTTGAGCCTGAAAGGCTCGATAAAGCCAGGTTCCGATTGTGAATCATCCAAAGGATGATAAGAGGGATGCTGCCAGCCTTGTCGGCCTTCGGCCAACCGGAGTGAAAACAAGTTTTCACACCTTATCGAACACTTCGTGCTTCAGGCCTTATCCACCCCCGGATAGGGGAGGATTAGAATAACCCCGAGCCCCAACTCCCGGGATCTATTTCCCCAGTTCCTTCCTCACCCTCTCCTTCAGCCCATTAACCGCCTTTTCCACATCCTGGAACTTCCCCTGGGCCAGGGTGGGCCGTCCTCCGCCCTTTCCACCAAGCTCTTTTGCCGAGGCGGCCAGGAATTTCCCGCAGTCGAGATCAACGCCGGTTTCACTGCGGGCTACTATTGTACTGCCGCCCTCCCCTCCCAGGATTGCCACGGTATACTCATGGCGAGTGAGCTTTCCTGCCGCCGCCTGAAGTCCCTTCATGTCCATCTCAAGGGTACCGGTAACGAGCTTGATATCGCCTACTTCCTCGGCCTGGCTCATAAGGGAATTAACAACAGCGGAAGCCATCTTCTCCTTCAGGTCCCGGATCTCCTTACCTCTGTCTTTCCACTCCCTGAAGAACCTACCCACGGTGCCTGGAAGGTGCTTTCGTGCCACGCTGAGATTATCGGCAGCTTCGTCCAGGATACCTTCCATCTCCTGCACCGCATCCACGCTCGCGAGTCCGGCGGTGTAATCCAATCTTTCCACCCCGTCCTGGATGCTCGTACACCTGAGTATCTTGATCATACCGCATTCCAGGGTATTGGACACATGGGTGCCCCCGCAGGCCTCCACATCCACCATCTGTTCCATTGAACCGACCCTGACCACGCGAATGACGTTGGCCTTTGGTGCGCCTCCCTGGTAAAGGCGGAAGCCATAGCGCCTCTCTGCCTCATCCCTGTCCAGGAATTCCTTGGTGACAGGATGGCCCTGGAGTACAATCTCATTGGCAATCCTCTCGATCCTTTTCAGCTCTTCCTTGGTCACCCGCTGATAATGGGTGATGTCGTACCTCGCCTGCCTGTGCGTGAAGGAGGAGCCTGTCTGCCAGATGTGCGGTCCGAGCACCCTTCGGGCAGCTTCGAGCACAACATGTGTGGCGGTATGATGCCGCATGTGTGCCCACCTCCTCTCCATGTTGACCATCCCGATAACAACATCCCCGATCGTAAAGGAAGGTTTTCCGCCAAGGGTGTGAACAATGACCCCGCCATATTTCTGCACGTCCGTTACGGCATAGGTGCGCTCGCCGCACATCAGTACACCGGTATCATTGGGCTGCCCGCCCCCTTCGGGATAGAAGGCGGTCTGGTTGAGGATAATATCCTTACCTTCCACACCTATGACCGTTCCATTGAACTCGTTCATCATCTCGTCCTGGTAATAAAGTGGGACGGTATCGGAATAGGAATATTCCTTCTCTACTTCTTCCTCCCTTGTAACCGGGGTGTGTCTTTCTGCGATCAGGGCGTTGAACGCATCGGGGATTTCCAGTTTCAGCCCTGCCTCCCGGGTGACGTTCTGGACAATGGTGGGATGAAGACCGTGGGTGTCGTAAAGGTCAATGAGGGTATCCACGGGAAGCTCTTTTTCCCCTTTTCTCTGAAGCTCGTTTGCAAGCCTTAGCACCAGCTTTCTTCCCCTTTCAACGGTGTCCCGGTAGCGTTGGGTCTCAAGCTCGAGTATCCCCATAACAAGCTCATGCCTATCAAGGATCTCCGGGAAATTAGCCTTAAGAGACGCTATATGGAGATCCACGAGCTCGACAAGCGTGAGGTCTACCTCGATATCCTCCATGAGCCTAAGGGTCCGGCGGAGCACAAGCCTGACAAGGTAGCCCGCTTTAACATTGCTGGGCACGATCCCATCCCCAAGCATGAAGGCCAGGGCACGTGAGTGATCCACAATAGTGTAGACCTTCTCCATCGGGACGAGCAGATCCTCGACCTCCTTTAGAGTCAGGGAATACCCTCTCTCCTTAAGGAGCTCGACAAGCCTCAGCCTGATACCTCGCAATCCTACGGAATCGATGTCCATCAGCCCGACCAGTAAGGCGTGCGTGCCCAGGAGCTCCTCATCTACCTTCTTTACCCCCCTGGAATGTGCGATGACCTTTGCAATTTGCCCGGGATACAGCGCATCATAGAGTGTAGGCCTCTCCTGCGAGGCCCAGACGAACCTTTCCAGGCCATAGCCCGTGTCAACGATCTCGAGCGGGTTCCGGGAGTATTGCCTGCCTTTGACCTCGATATCGCCATTTGGATCCTCTTTGAGGTCCATGAACACCAGGGTGGCAACCTCTAATCCCCCCCTGACAACCTCGAGACATGCCCCTGCATTCCCTCCTCCGACCCAGGTGCTCTCCTTGTAGCTCTCCCCCGACATGCCGATCGTTTTCAGGAACTCGTGGCAGTACTCCACTGTTTCCTCCTTCCAGTAGATCCGCTCATTCCTGGAGTTGAAGGCATGATGGCCCATCATCTCGAACTCGGATAGATGCCGTCCCGTCCTTCCAACGGAATCCAGGTCGTTCAGGCGGATGCAGGGCTGGGAGATAACAAGAGGATTGGCCGGCGGCCTCACCTGCCCGGATGTAACATGGGGCTGGAAGTCCGCAATCGAGGCAATGGTGAGATAGATGTCGCTCCTCCACCTTGCAGCAACCGGGTACCGTTTCAGTCGGGTGTGATCGTGCCTCTCGAAGAAGCTCAGGAAGGCCTCCCTCATCTCGTCAATGGAATAGGCCCTGTCCGTGAAACGCTTGTTCAGGAAGGTGTATTCCTGGCAGGGTGCGTCCCCGCAATTGGGCTGATCCCGATCCTGTGTCCAATAGTAGGAATTACATAAAGGGCATTTTTTTCGTATGAAACCGTTGTCATGGAAGAACTGAAGCTCGAAGTCCGGCATGGGGCTGGGAGAGATAATATTGATATTAAAGGTTTAGTAGGAGAGAAAATAGAAATGTGGTTAACTCTCAAATTCACCATGGTTCAAAATTTTTATACAACCCCTGCCTTCTCTGGATTATGCCGGGCACAGACTTCGAGATCAGATACCGTGACGGCCTAGCCAGGGTCGGGAAATTCACCACACCTCACGGCGTGGTGACCACACCAACACTTCTTCCGGTCATCAATCCCTCGAATATTCCGGTATCCGTGGAGACAATGAAACAGATCGGGGCGGAGATGGTCATCACCAACTCCTACATCATCCACAAAAGCGAGGATCTCAGGGAGAAGGCCCTGAAAGAGGGGGTGCATTCGATTGTGGGGGACATCCCCATCATGACCGACTCAGGGACATTCCAGATGTATGTGTACGGCAAGGTGGAGGTCACCAACGAGCAGATCATCGAGTTCCAGAGAAACATCGGAACGGATGTGGGAACGATCCTGGATGTTTTCACCCTCCCCAAGGCCAGCATGGAGAAGGCCAGGGAGGAAGCGGAAGAAACCCTTAGACGGGCGGAATTCGGTGCATCGATCAAAGGGGATATGGCCCTTGCAGGAACGGTGCAGGGTGGTGTGTATCCAGAACTCAGGGAATGGCATGCACGGGAGCTATCGAGGCTTGAGCTGGACCTCCATCCCATCGGCGGTGTGGTGCCGCTCATGGAAAACGCTCGCTACCGCACCCTTGCGGAGATTATTTTGGGGGCAAAGAAGGGCCTTATTCCCTCCAGGCCCGTCCACCTCTTCGGTGCGGGACATCCCATGATCTTTCCGTTGGCCGCCTACTTAGGGTGCGATCTCTTTGATTCCTCCTCCTACATCAAGTACGCGAAGGACGAGCGAATGATGTTCCAGGACGGCACCCGGAGACTAAAGGACATCCATGAGTTGAGCTGCCCCTGTCCAATTTGCACCTCCACCTCTATCCAGGAGCTCAGGTCCATGCCTGAGGAGGAAAGGATCGAGAGGCTTTCCCTGCACAACCTTTATGTCTCCTTCTGTGAGATCCGGAGGATCCGGGATGCCATAAAATACGGGGACCTGCGGGAGATTGTCGAGGCCCGTCTCAGGGTGAATCCGCACCTGCTTTCCGTCTTTGAGGTGCTGCGAAAGGAGCGCAACTATATAGAAAGATTCGAGCCGGTTTTCAGGAGAAGTGCCTTCTATTTCACTGGACCGGAATCCCTTGACAGGCCGA
The DNA here is from genome assembly GCA_030630685.1 of Thermoplasmata archaeon. Lineage (GTDB taxonomy): Archaea > Thermoplasmatota > DAOVMN01 > DAOVMN01 > DAOVMN01 > DAOVMN01. The sequence goes on from DAOVMN010000100.1 coordinate 4,311, forward strand.
ATGTCCAGCGTTACCTTAACCGCTTTTACGCCCGCTTCATGGAATCCCGCAAAGACCACCCACAAGTTATTATTGTGCTCGAGGAGGGAGAGAAACCGTATTCGCGGGCCTACAGATCAATTATCCAGGCGGTTGAGGAAAAACGAGGACGCAAAGCTTCCGAGTTCCGGACGACCTGCAAGGTCGTCAAGGCTGCAGATGCCCGCTTCTTTGTGAACTCCATATTCGGTCCGGTACCGCTTGAGCTGGACGAGATGTATCCCATAGCCCAGACGGTCATACCGGACAAACTTGACCCGGTCACAATGGAAATGATGAGGCAACGAATGGAAGACTTTTCCCGCACCCTTCCTTTAGGACGGGTGATAATCTGGGAAGGAGAAGAGACCTTGGAGGCCCTGAGGATGTGCGAAGCCAGGGAACCAAAGGATCGTTCTGGGAAGGAAAGGGGCATCGAACGTGTGAAGGCAGTGGCGGACATGCAGTTCGGGGAAGGGGCCAGAGTGATCTTTGAGGGAGAGGTAAGGATCGTGAGGTCCAGACGCACGGGCAAGATCCGTAATGTTTACGTGGATGGTGAACATATAGTCTCCATGCGGGCACATGATGGACTTTTCACCCTGAAACTACAGGGAGCTAAAAAACTCATGAGGCTCTTCCCCTCGCCAGGATTGCGGGTGATGGTAAACAGGGATGCCGCTGAGTTCTGTGTCCAAGGAAAGAATGTCTTTGCCCGTTTCGTTCTTGAGATGGATGAAGAATTAAGGCCAATGGACGAGGCCATTGTGGTGGACGAACATGACGCCCTCATTGCCATTGGTCGGGTTATCCTTGTGAGGGAAGAAGCGCTTGCATTTGACCGCGGGATAGCCGTTAAGGTGAGGGAGGGTTCGAGAAGGCAAAACATATAAACCTATAGCTAATCTTTTTGAATCGATCCGATGAGATATCCAGTACAGATATTAGTGTATATAATTGCATTCTTCGTTCTCATCCCCGGTATTCCACCCAACCAGGGTGCCGGAGAAAGAGAATTTATCCCCGGGATGCCGGAACAGATAATCACGGGTCCGAATGCAGGCCTCAGTCACGAGAGCCGTATCCTGAATGGCAACCTCACCATCGAGAACGGAGGCGTTTTCACATTGGAACAGAGCCATCTTTACATCAATTCCAGCTCCTCTGATAAATTCGGTATCCATGTCAAACCCGGGGGCACACTTATCCTGAGAAACTCCACAATAGAAAGCCATGCTCAATACTGGGGCTACTCCTTTGTGGTGGAAGGCACCCTTAGAACAGACAACTGCACGATCTCGGATATGTATTATCCGGGCTACTATGAACCCTCTGGCCTTCAGATATATTCAAACGATGTCCTTCTCAATGACACCATAATATCAAACTCGGGATATCATTCTGCCGGGCTCTACATTTTCAATGCCACTCCGGAGGTCAGGAACTGCGAGATCTATGCTGGCTACATCTCAGTGTATGTGCTTAATGACTCATTCCCTTATGTTTTCAATACCACTCTTGCTTCACACACCAATGGCCAGGGACTTTTTTGTAAAAATGCGAGTTTTATATTGGAATCCTGCACGATCACCAACAACTCCTGGGGCATTTATGCAATATCCGGAGATAAAGTAGAGGTGCGAAACACCACCTTTAAAAAAAATGGTGTGGGCGTGGCCCTATCATCGGAATTTTCAATGCCCCCGATAATTAAGGGATGCGTGTTCGAGGAAAACACATTTGCCGCTCTATGGCTTACTGGGAACGCCACCGTCGAGGACTGCGAATTCCGTTGCAATGGGGTACCAGACCCTTTTAGGGGAATTTCCGCACTTGTAATATCCGGAGCCTGGAATAATACTGCGGTAGAAGTGAGGAACTCCTCTTTCCAAGAAAACCATAATGGAATCTTATCCTGGAATGCTTCGCTAGAGTTATCAAATTGCACTTTCGAGAACAATACTCTTTTCAACGGAACAACCGGAGCCACCATTTACGGTTCTCCGGAGAATACCGAGATTTCGGTGGAAGGATGTACGTTCACGGACAATCCCATTGGTATGGATATCATATCCGAAAACACCTCTGCCAATTATGTATTCCGTAACAACATCCTGGATGGGAATGGGATAGGTTTACGTTCCTCTGGGAACGCCCTGAACATAAAAAGCAATGTATTCAGGGAGAATGAGTGCGGAATCGAAGAGAGGTACATCCAGACACAAACGGAATCCGGCAACACCTACCTGAATAATACCGTGGACTACCGATTCATCGTGCAGGTGGAGATCGAGGTCAGGGATGGATACGACCTGCTTCTGAAAGGCGCAAAAGTATCCTTTAGACCCACAGAATCCATTGGTGATTATTCCCCTGAGTTCGAGACCGATGATGAAGGGCGGATCAAGCGGGACGTGAAGGCAATTGAGCGCACTAACTTAAACTATTTTTATTTCCCGTATCGACTAACTGCAACCTATCGGGGAGCAGAGAATTCTACCTATCTTAAAGATATGGATAATACCTTCATAACCATCGTGGTTCCCTTCCCAAGGCCGGAACTCAAGGTATGTGGGCTTGAGATAAAGAACTCCGGCTTTTCTCTTTGGGGGAACAACCCAAGAGAGGATGAAAAATCCTATATCTGCTTCAAGGTCAAGAACACAGGGAAAGGTAAGGCCGAGAATACCACCGTGGTAGTCCTTGCGGGAGAAAAAGAGTTGGAAAGAAAGAATATCTGCCTCGAACCAGGCGAGGAAATGGAATTCAAGGTAAAGTGGATACCGGAGAACGAGGGAAAAATCAATATATCAGTTAAGGTTTATGAACCCGATGAACCGAACGCCATCGAAAAAGGCCTGAACACCGAACCCGATGTCGGTGAGAACCAGAGGGGTTATTACTACGCGATAGTATTGCTATCAGTCCTTGTGATTCTTGCACTGATTTGGTGGATGGCCGGGAATATTGAAGGAGCGGATGAGATAATGGCGAGATTTACACGCAACCTGAGGATCAAACTAGCCGATTTCCTGGAAACCTGGGCACGCAGGCTCAAGATAGGAGTAAGCGAGGCGGTGGAGAAAGGTATCCCTTTCATCCCCACCGGCACAATTACATCCTGGGATGGTCAGCCTACCATAGGCGGTTCCGGGAGGTATAAACCCTGGTCCATCGAGGAAGAGAACATCCTAAAAGAAGG
>DAOVMN010000417.1 GCA_030630685.1 Thermoplasmata archaeon
CCACCTTCACCTCCGACACCGTGCCTGGTTAGGCCGGGGATCCAGTTGGGGTGAGGAAGGTTCAACTCCCGTGTCTCCTCTATGGAAACGATCTTCATCTGCCAGGGAATATACAGGGAAAGCGCATTGAGGGTCGTGGTCTTCCCGGAAGCCGTTCCACCCACGAACAGCATGTTCATCCCATACTGGACGGCCAGCCAGGTCCAGGCCATGGTCAATGAATCCATGGTGCCGAACTTGATGAGGTCCAATGGTGTAAAGGGGTCCTTCCTGAACTTTCGTATCGTAAATGTGGAGCCCCGCGTGGAGACCTCTCTACCTAACTTCATCACCACCCTTGAGCCGTCCATGAGTGTGGAATCGAGTAGTGGTTCGGCCACAGAGATGTGCTTGCCGCATCTTTGGGCAAGCCGGATGATGTAGGAGTCCAGTTCCTCTTCCACGTCCCACTGGACATTGGATTCCATGTTCTCGTAGTGGCGGTGGTAGATGTAGACCGGGCTCTTGGGTGCATCCACAGAGATATCCTCGATATTCGGGTCATGCATTATGGCATCTATTGGCCCGAAACCAAGCTGATCCCTTTTGACGTAATAGATCAGTTTATCGAGTTCCTCTCCCCTGATCCTCTTCTTCCCGATCTTAATGTTATAATCAATGGAAATCTTCTTGACCTCTTTTACCAGGTAGTCCCTCACAGCTTCATCATCCATCTGATCCGCACGAAGGGAAAAAGTTCTTTTCAGGATGTCAAGAATCCTCCTGAGTACCGTCCCCTCCTCACGTGAGAGGGGGGGTTCGATAACGTGATAGATCCTTTTGAAATTCTTCTTATCGAACAGAATCTTTACATAGGCATAAGGTTCGATAATCGGGTAACTATCGAGTTCCTCGTACTCGCTACCGGTGATTTCCATTTCAGATAGTGAAGTTTCGAGTGAAGTTTCGGCCATGTTTCCACCAAGCTGTATATATAATATTAAAGTTTTGTTTTGGGCACAGAGATCACTATCTCGTCAAGCGGGAGATTATATTGTATCCTAATGGCCCTGGCATCGCTTTCGATCTTTTCATCGATCTTTATACCCTCGGGATTGTAAAGCCCTGCCGATACCCTGATGCCCCCTACTCTTGAGATCAATGTGACCTGGGTTTTGGAGAATTCTATCCTGTACCGATAGGCAACGTCCGGGTCTGTGTGCCTAAGGTTGAAATAGCGGGTGTACTCCACCTCCGGGTAGGAGAGGCGCATGTCGATGACATCCTGCACCACCCCCGCGATGTGATGGGCGGCATCCTCGTAAAATGTTGCGGTGGTGCTTTTCCTCCGGGTGCGGGTGGAATCCTCGATTGTGAAAAAGATGGAGGATAGCAGTAGGATGGAGAGAAGGAAAACGTAAAGAAAACCTATCTCCTCCATGGCATCATTGTCCTCTTTCAGGGCATCCAACCGCTGAGGCCTCATCGGGTCCCTCCTGTGAGTTCTATACTGGTTCTCATGAGCTTCAAGTTGGTGAACTCTCCGGGATGGTAGCTCAATCCAATGGTGCGGTATCGACTATCCTTGACTTCGGTGAAGCCCCTGTTGTCGAGGAAGAAGTTGTTCCAGGCCTTGGGGTATTCGGAGTGGATGCTCATCCTGACGCTGTAAACGGGTTTGTTGGTCAGGAGTGTGGAATTCAGGTGCCGGACATCGATGCTGTATGACCCGCTTTGCCCCGAAAGGAAGCCAGAGTGGTTGGCCGAGAGATTGATGATGTTCATAAAAAGGGAATCCCCCCGCGAATAGATGTACGGGGAATCCCTCACCAGCCCAACGGATGAACCCTTGTTGGTGACTAAAGCGCCGTTGAGCCATTTGATCTCGAAATACCCGTGGTTGGTCCTGAGCTGGTACTCCAATACCCTGATCTTGAAGTAGTAGGCCTCGGCAAGCTCCTTCGTGGAGTTGGAGATACGGATGTACTGAAGGTCTCCGAACTTGAATCCGGGCTCTACCTTACCATTGTTGGAGGTGTACTCCCCTCCCGCTTTAGTGCCTGTTATGTTTATGGCCAGGTTGTTGTTCGAGAGCCGGTCAAAGGTGAACGTGAATTCCCCGTTATCTGAGTCAACACCTGAAAACGTGATGTTCTCTTGTATGAGGGACCAGTAAACGAGCCAGTAGCCGTCGTCCCTCGCGAGGAGTATGTCCCCTCCTCCAATAGATAGGTAAGATGTACGGGTGGTGCCCTGTCCACCATAGATGACATCATCCACCCTTGAGTCGAAGACCTCGAGACCCGAGTAGGCTCCGTCGTACTGGGCATCCTCTTCCATCCCCTGGATCCTTGGTATTGCCCAGGCCATTATAGCCCCGACGGTGAGGAGCATGATGGTGAAGAGAAGGATGGCTGAGATGATGGGTGAAACACCGGATGTGTCGTTTCTGATGTCGGGCTCTCTCATGATTCTCACTCGGGTTTTTCATAGTGTCATTAATATTATACTTAAATGTTTCCCAGCCTC
>DAOVMN010000402.1 GCA_030630685.1 Thermoplasmata archaeon
AAGCTATCAATTAGCAACGGCATTACTGGTTAAAAAAAGTGGCGATTCATCCCCGGCCTCAAGGGCCGTGGGGTTCTCGCCACAACCGCACTAAATATTTCAGACATCTTAAAAAAGGGAATTCGATCTAGCGACGTACCTTTTATTAGCAATAAGTAACATTTGACATTCACAACCAAATTATTGAAAATGGAATGGATAAAATGGTTCCCGAAAAAACCAGATCCTATATTGTTATTACCCCGGTCAAAAACGAGGAAAAAAATATTGGCAGGCTAATCGAATCTATGGTTAACCAAACTCTACAACCGGAGCTTTGGGTCATTGTCAATGATGGCAGCACCGATAGGACGGTAGAAATTATTGAGGACGTTAAGAAGACTAACAACTGGATTTTAACAATTTCCTTGGAAGATAGTGATTGGGATATTGGAATACACTACAGTGAGGTCTGCATAAATGGATTCAATTTTGCAATGAGTTACTGTGAGGAAATAGGAATAGAGTGGAATTATATAGGAATTGTAGATGGGGATATGAGATTAGTGAAGAGCTACTTTGAAAAACTTATAGAAAAGTTTGAAGAAAATAAAAAACTGGGGATTGCCAGCGGAGGGTTTTACAGTTTACATGATGGAAAGTTCAAATTTGAGCACGTTAGGATTGACCTGCCAATCGGTGGAGCAAGACTTTGGAGAAGGGAGTGTTTCCTTGAGACTCCTTATCTTCCCACTTACTCACCAGACAGCGTTTCTAACATTAAGGCAAAGTTAAGGGGATGGAAAACGAAAGTATTCAATGAAGTAACAGCATTTCAAATGAGGAGGACAAGAAGTGCGAAGGGGTTGAGAACAGGCGCAACATATCAAGGTAGGAGTAGTTATTACCGAGGATTCACCCCCATCTTCGCTCTACTGAAAGGTCTAAGATTGCTTACAAAATATCCATTTTATCCTGGCCTTTGGTACTGGTTCGGATATTTCTCATTCCTGTTGAAGGGAATGGATAAGATTGATGATGAAGAGATAATAAGCTATTATAGTAAAACGAGAATGCAGGAAATCAAGAACTTGTATTTTGAAAAAGTAAAGAAGTTTTTTAAGATAGGAAAAAATAAAGAAAGTGGGAGTTAAACGGCCTCCTCTAACCGAACATCACTCCCGGACGTGATCCTTCATGAGGTTCTTTCAAGAGCTTCTTGACAGCAGCCTCGAAGTCTGCCATTTTAACTGTATAACGATCGTTTCTGATAGCGAACATCCCAGCCTCGGTACAGACCCCCTTCACCACCGCACCGGAATGCCCGTTCAGACGGTTTGCAAGGTGCTCGATATCCACATCCTTGGATACCTTCATGCGTCGTGTGTGGATCTTGAAGATGGCTTGTAATCCCTTCACATCCGGCATGGGCACCTCGATGATCCTGTCGAACCTCCCTGGTCTCATGAGCGCATTGTCAAGGATATCAGGACGATTGGTGGCCGCTATTACCCTTACATCTCCTCTGGGATCAAAGCCGTCCAGTTCCGCAAGAAGCTGCATGAGCGTCCTCTGTACCTCCCTGTCTCCTGTGGTGCCGCTCTCCAACCTTTTTGCACCGATGGCATCGAGTTCATCGATGAAGACAATGGACGGAGATTTCTCTCGTGCGAGCATGAAAAGTTCCCTTACAAGGCGGGATCCCTCACCAATGTATTTCTGGACAAGCTCACTTCCAACGATGTGAATAAAGGTAGCGTTGGTGTGGTGTGCCACTGCCTGAGCGATAAGCGTTTTTCCCGTACCGGGTGAGCCTATCAGGAGGATACCCTTTGGGGCCTCGATCCCCACCTTTTTGAAGAGTTGGGGTTTGGTAAGGGGCAATTCAACAGACTCTATTATCTCCTTAATCTGGTCCTCCAAGCCACCGATATCATCGTATGAAGTAGAGGGCTTCTCGATGACCTCCCCACCCCGGACAATAACATCCTTGGAAGGGGTAAGAACCCTTACAAGGGCCATGGTGTCCTTGTTCATCGCCACTCTTGTACCGGCCTTAATCGATTGGGGTTCTATCTTTTCTGGGATTTTTATGATGAACTGAGGGCCTCCGCTGGTGCGAACCTGTAGGTTCTCCTGCTCGATTATATCAACCACAGTCCCAATAATAAGCGGGGGGCGCCTCATCTCGGCCAACTTTTGCTGAAGTTTTTTTATCTCCTGCTGCTGTTTCTTCAGCTCATTCTCAATGTACATTCTCTCGTGCTGCGCCTGGATGGCCTGCTGTAGCAGTTCCCATTTCTCATGTTCGAGAGAACTTATCTCAGGTGTTTCGTAATTCTGCTGGTTATGAGCATCCTTTGATTCGTTCAATTACTAGCCCCCTGAAAGGGATCCGTGTCTGCATACGCAGAAGTTTATCACCAATTTGCAAGGCAGATATATATAGTTATTGTATATGAACAACACCCCTATTCATAAAGTATTTTAAATGCTATTTATCTATGCCATATATTTAAACATTTTTCCCAAGAATCCTCAGATCCGAAAAAAAGCCCTATCGAGCTAAAAAATAAAAAAGAAAAAAGGGGAGGGGTATTCAGCCCCTCTTTCTCCGTACATAAACAGAGAGCCCGGCCACGAGCATGACACCAAGGGCCATCAT
>DAOVMN010000177.1 GCA_030630685.1 Thermoplasmata archaeon
GCCGGATGAGTCCGAAGGACTCGTCAAGGTAGTTAGAATTCCATTCTAACTTCCGTTTGAGCCCGCAGGGCTCGATAAGGCATGAGCAGCCGGAGGCTGTGAGTGCCGTTCACCCGAAGGGTGATAAGGCAGTTAGAATTCCATTCTCATCACAAAGTCTTGGTTGTTAATGAGATTCTCAATTATCCATAAAATGGGAATGCACCCGTCTACCTGTCGGTTGAATTCTTCCCCTTACCCTGGTTGGAGGTGCAGTCCATGTTCACACAGAACTCCCTTGGACGCTGCTTACGCATTATAAGCCTCACCACCGGGGCCCCGCAGAACTTGCATGAGTTACGAGTGGGAAGGATCTTCCCGCGCTGCGGAAGTGGATAGGTGACCTTACACCTGGGATAACCTGAGCATCCGATGAAGCGTTTCCCGTATCTGCTCTGCCTGATAATAAGGGACTTCCCGCATTCCGGACAGCTACCCGCGGTGTTCTGTTCCCGGAGTGCGGAAATAAGGGATTCCCTTATCTCCATCCTGTTTTTTATAAGGAGCTCCATTGCCTTGTCAAGCATCTTCCTGGACTCCTCCACCACCTCCTTCAATCTGCTCTCACCCTCGGCGATCTTGCTCATGTCCTGCTCAAGTCTCGAGGTCATGTCAGGCTTTGTGATTATCTGCGAGTACTTTTCCAGGGTATCGATAACGCTGTAGGCGGTGTCTGTCGCCCTGGGCGGGGAATCCACTAAGTAGCCCCTGGTATAGAGCTTCTGGATGATCTCGTGGCGTGTGGACTTTGTTCCCAGATCAAGGCTGTCCATGAGCTGGATAAGCCCACCCTGGCTGTACCTTCCCGGAGGCTTTGTCATCTTGGACAGCAGCTCAAGCTTCTTTACATCCACGCGGTCCCCCTCTTCAAGTGATGGAAGAATGCTCTCCTTTTTATTCAGATAGGGATAGTATTCCTGCCATCCCTTTTCAAGGATACGGAATCCCCGGGCATTGAACGGCTCTTCATTGATATCGATCTGCACCTTGACCGTCTCGGAAACCGCATGTTTGGCCAAGGTGGCCATGAACCTTCGTGCGACAAGATCGTAGACCTTCCACTCCTCCGCACTCAGCTCGGAACGCCTAACTGCTCCGGAGGGATAGATGGGTGGATGGTCGGTGGCCTTCTTCTTTCCCCGGGTTGGTGTGAGGGACTCCATTCGCAGGAGGCTCTCGGCAAGTTCCCTGAAATCCGTTCCCTTCAGGTTTTCAAGTACCTCCCTGAGGTCCAGGCCGGGTGGATAGACCGTATTATCTGTCCTGGGATAAGAGATAAATCCGCGATTGTAAAGCCCCTCGGCAATGGACATGGCCGCTGCAGGGGAAAGGCCGCGGGAAGCGGCTGCCCTGAGGAAAGAGGTGGTATTGAAAGGGGCGGGTGGTCGTTCTTTCTTTGTTGTTCTATCCACATTTTCCACAATCCCCTCCTCTGCCCTGGAAGCTCTTTGATAGGAATTCCCCGCACGGATCCTTTCCTTGAACCGACCTTGGGAGTGAGTGGCCTTGAACGGACCCGCCTTTTCCATACGATTTAGAGGGCCGTGAAGCTGTGCCTCGATCTCCCAGTAGGGCTCGGGTGTGAATTTCTTGATCTCACGCTCCCTGTCCACAATAAGTGTTAGAGTAGGGCTCTGAACCCTCCCTGCAGAAAGGAAGTCCTTGCCCATCTGCTTTGCTGCCAGAGAGAGGTAGCGGGTGAGTACCGCCCCCCAGACCAAGTCGATGATCTGCCTGCACTCGGCAGCCTCGGAAAGGTTGAAATCCACATCCGTCAGGTTTGCGAAGGCATCCCTTATCTCAACCGGCGTGAGGGAGCTGAATCTCGCCCGCCTTACCATGAAATCCGGGTTAAACTTCTTAACCACCTCCAAGGCCTCGACACCGATGAGTTCCCCTTCCCTGTCGAAGTCCGTAGCGATGATGACCTCGTCCGCCTCTCTTGAGAGGTCTTTTAATGTGGTAAAGATGGTCTTTTCCTGAACCTTCTTTATCGGGTCCAGATGGATGAGCTCGGACGGAGGAACACGCTGCCAGTTATTGTATCCCTCCGGGAAGTCCAGACTAAGGATGTGGCCTCTCAGTCCCACCACGGTGTACGATACCCCACCAACCTCATAATCGTAGACCCGTACCCGTTTGTGGAAGGTCTTCACTGCCTTTTCATCCGAAAGGATAGTGGAGATCCTCTGTGCCGCATTATTCTTTTCGCAGATAATCAGTACGTTCATCTGTTCACCGGTTTCCAAGCATAATGCTCAGTGACTAAGGAGAGCCGAGGGATGAAAATGGTATTTATGATTATCCCTTACCTCAGTAGTTCCGAATGCTAATTAGTAACAAGGTGACTATGATGGAATACTGATTATCCTCCCGCTTCGTCATCCGTTCTTGACGGTCTCTGTGCTTCTCGCATCAACTATCCAACCTGACTCTTCATAACAATAGAATCCGTAATATTGATGGTCTTCTGTGTTACTGAGGGCCTGAGCCTTTCGATCTTTGAGAGTATCTTCTCAGCAACTGGGAGGTTTGAATACTTGTTGGCAATTTCCCGCATCTTCTCGATGTTAACCCCCAGATTCTCCAGCTCGCTCAAAGTGAAGTTTGCCAGGATGTTTTCACAGAACCCGAGGAAACTATCTTTTTCTGCTCTTGGATTGTTCGAGTACCGGGAGAGAAGGAGCTTCCAGCTTATTCCCAGTGCCTTTTTCTTTACCTTCTCGATTTCGCCCGTGTCAACGAGGTATCTTTTCATGTACGCCAAATCTGCCTTGAAAGGGTTTTGCTCGCCTTCACCGAGAATCACATCTGCCCATGAATCATGCGGGAATCTGATGATCTCGTTCTTGATGTTGAGGTAGGCAAGCACTCTTCTCTGGAGATCGGGATTGGCACGACTTTTGAAAATCTGGATAGTGGATGAGGCGATTCCTTCAGATATGGTATTGAAAAGAAGAGAATGGCATTTTCTTTCCTCAAAATGGTTTGCCAGGATATAAAGCATGATGTAGGTATGGAATCCTCCCTCGCGGTATTGTTGACCAACTTTCAGCATTTTGTCGAGAATATTAATGATGTAGTTGACCATGCCCATTGCTGCGTTTTCTTTGAGGAAAAGGGTTGTGAGGTGCCTCATGCCTTTGTTCTTCATTTCGAGGATTGTGGTCCAGACATAGATGGGAGAGCCCTCAGCATAATCTGTGAGCATGTTTAGGGCTTGTGGTTCTGCTGTCACGCCAGTAATGGAAAAGAGGTTGTTTGCCACCACTTTCAGGTCGTCTTTTGAGAAGGTGCGGATGGTCATGCGTTTGAACTTTTGCTGAAACTCCCAGGGCAGTTGTTTCCAGTCGTTTTCTCGTGCCGAGACGATGACCCCTCTCGTTTTCTTTGCGATGATCGCATTCACGAGTTTCTGGTTTTCAGGGATGTCATCAAATAACAGCCTGATCTTCTGAGTTTCATGGAATCTTCCAATATTTTCGTTCGTCAAGATGGCGGCGTTCTCTTTTTGAGCAAGACGGTCGAAAACCTCGAACAGCACAGCGGTCTTACCAACACCAGGTTCTCCGATAATAACAAAGTTTTCATCCGGGCTTGTGTTGTAAATCGTATCCACGATTTCTTTTCTGTCGTTGTCAAGATGAACCTTGCCTTTTAGATTCACAGGAAGGCCCCATTCTTCGAGCACCCTCCCAGCCGATTCGGGTATCTCAAAATAACTGGTGAACCTAAATTTGTCTCTGTAATTGTGGAACATGTCTCTGAGCCACTCGTTTCCGGGTGCTGTAAGGTAGGAGAGCTGTTTCATGACAAGGTAGGTGAAAAAGAGGGCTGTTGGATCAGAGGTTGTTTTGAGAGAAGCTTCTAACCGAGGTTTGAGTGCCTGGGGATTTGAGAGGATGCGTTCTGCGGAAAGTCCTGTGTTCTTGAGATAGTAGGTCAGGAAGTAGGTGGGATTCTGAGCAAATGGGAGAGAAGATGGGGAAGGCGGTGCTGAAGGGGTGAATTTTACTCGTTTAGTCGCAGGTGTTGATGGGGGTTTAAAGGAGTCAAAGCTAATGGGTTGTGAAGGAGTTGACGGTTTTGTAGAGGGGACTGGTTGTTGTGGTCGGGGTGTTTTAGAGGATTTGAAAACAAAAGCTGCTCCGCCGATGATGATAAGGAAAATAAGACCAAGAATCCCTAAGATTTCTGTTTTTTGATACCAGGGGGTTGTGGATTCTTCGGTTGGTGGTTCTTCTTTATTTTCTACCTTTACATTCCTCACAACAACATCTGAATAGTTTTTACCATCAAACGCTACCCTGATTTCATAATATCCGTTCTCAACCTCAGTTGTGTCCCATTCGTAACTCCAGGAGTCTGTGCCCGCGGCGGGGAGCCAGGCCCCTCCATTGAAGGATATTTCCACTTTTTCAAGGGTGGTGATGTTCACACCTGAAACTGTGCCGCTGATGGTGACTGTACCTGAGAGCACGGAGTCGTTGGCGAGCGAGGTTATCGAGACCATGGGTTTTTGAATCGGCGGGATGTATTTGTTGATCGTTAACGTCCTCGAAACTTCATCAGACCAAACCTCATCATTGTCCTGAACCTTGAAGTAGATGGTGTGGGTTCCGACGGAGAGAGAAGAGGCATCAAAAGATGAAGATGTGCTCAATGGACCATCTCTGCTGGAACGCCAAGAGTAGGCTTGGATTGTTCCATCATCATCCCCGTGTCCGCTGAAGTAAACAGTTTCTCCTTCTTCGGCGGGATTCGGTGAGATTAAATCAATGTAGGCAATAGGTTTGATGTTAACGGTGGAGCCGTGTTCTTTAACGATTATCTGGAGTTTTTCCTCGTTGACACTTTCCAATCCTTCATTATCCCTTACTTTCAATGTGGCGTTGTAGTATCCGCTTGTTGTGTAGGTGTGAGTGATCACCGCGGAAGTTAGCCAACCACTATTTGAACCATCTCCAAAATCAATGAAATATTCGGCAACTGTTCCATCGCTGTCAGTGGAGCCAGACGCGTTGAACCTGACCTCGGCGTTTTCATAGATGATTGTCTTGTTGGCAGTTAAATCAGCCACAGGCCTCTTATTACCGGAGGATTCCGTGATGGTCACAGTGCTGGTTACCTCATCACTCCAGACATCATAGTTGTCCTGAACTTTGAGGTAGATGATGTGCTCGCCAACCGATAAATCAGAGTAATCAAATTCAGTCTCTGTTCCGTTATAAAACTCGTCATCAATTGAGGAACGCCAGACGTACCGTTCGATTGACCCGTCGTCTGTGCCATTTCCGATGAAGTGAACGGTATCCGTAGCGAGGGCTGGTGAAGGTGAAATTCAGGTGACAGAGGCGGTGGGTTTGCTGTGGATTGTTAACCTCTCAGAGAACACA
>DAOVMN010000122.1 GCA_030630685.1 Thermoplasmata archaeon
GGTGGCATTATCAATCTTCTCAATCTCATACTGGTGCTGCTGCTTTTCATGAACATCAAGCCGCCGATAGTGGCCAAAGAAGGGTACTATCAATTGCCGGGCGGGACATACGGCGCGGTACCTCGGGGTCCCCGGGATTATGGTTATCAGTACGGATACGGGCAGGGACCAGTGCAGCCATCTTCTCCGCCATTAATGCAACCAACTGTTCCATCTGCTGGGTCTCCGCCATGCTGTAATGTCTGCGGCAGGCCTCTGGCATTCATCCCACAGTATCAGCGGTATTATTGCTATACTTGTTCAGAGTACAGGTGAATCTTCCCATTTCATCCCTCGGAATAATATGACGACACTGAAACTATGATGGATATCAGGGTCAGGGAGAATATTGATCATTCAAACAAATACGATCATTCGATATTGCTCAGAATACACATCATGAACCGATGAGAAACGAAAAGATCATTGAGCGGGAAGATCACCCAGATGGAGAATGTCGAGGGCCTCAGATTCTGGAAAAAACATGCTTTTCAAAATCATTCATGCCAAGAAGGATTACATCATTCCTTTTTTCCTTCAGTAGGTTCTTTGTAAACCCACCCTTAGAGATCAGGAGGAAAAACTCCCTGTCTTTCTTTTTTATTTTGACATTCTCTGCCTTTTCCATTAACTCTTCCAGAATGTTCTTTCCCACCTTTCTTCCGGTGTATTTAATCTCACCGTAAATGATGTCTCCGGTTCTTTCATTCTGAGCGATCACATCAATTTCTTCTCCCCTGTCCCACCACCTTCCTATCCTGGTGGGGGCAAATGGGAAAACGCCCACCCCCCGGGTCCTCGTGAATACCTCGACAACAACCTCCTCGAACACTCCACCAAGATATTGGGGAAATCCCTCTCTGATTTTTTCGATTACATAGTCCGTTTCCCCCATCTCGATGTATTCAAAGTTGGGAAAAACGAACCTGAACCAGAATCTGAAATAATTATCTCTCAGTTTGTAGATTCCTTTCCTGGACCTTGGCCCCTCTGTCAGAGGCACAGACCTATGAATGATGCCGAGATCGATCAGTACTCCGAGGTATTTGCTTGCCACATCCCTTGAAAGTCCTGAGTCGTCCATGATCTTGCTGAGAGTGGTTCTCCCGGAGGCAATGGCACGGAGTATCGAAAAATAATACCTTGGCTCCCTAAACTCCTCCCTAAGCACGAACTCTGCGTCCCTATAAAGGAATTCCTCTTTCTTGAGGATGCGCTCTCTGATGATAGTGAAGATGTCCTCTTCAGATTCCATGAGATATGCCGGGGTACCGCCTAAAACGGCATATATGTCCACCAGTTTTTCCACCCCCATTCCAGGAAAAAAGGCGGGAAGGTCCATGAATTGCAGAGGTTCGAGTTTAAGCTGCCGAGTTCTCCTGCCGTACAGCGGGGAGGAGTAATTGATGAGATGTCTTTCCATCATGGAGACCGAGGAGCCGCAAAGGATTAACTTCACTTTCGTCTCTCTCAGGCGGTTGTCCCAGTGATCCTGGAGTATCGAAGGCAGTGAAGGATCTGTTGCTACCATGTAAGGGAACTCATCGAAGGCCACTATCAGGTTCCTTTCCGCGATATATTCCAGAGCTTCCTCCATGTTACGGAATGGAAACCTTGACACCCTTTCATCGTTCATTTTTTCTGAGATTATTCTTGAGAGTCTGACAATCATATGATGGGGGGCCTCGTTTCTTCCAAGAAAATAAACGGCATTCTCCCTCCCACCGAGCAGGTGTTTGAGAAGTTCGGTCTTTCCCACTCTCCGCCTTCCATAAAGGATGAGAAACTCAGCCCTGTCGCTCTGAAGGGCCTTTTCAACGACCGATAGTTCACATTCCCGATCTATAAATCTAATTGTACTCATGAGTAGACTACTCTTGTTTACAATTAATCTATTTTAAGGTTTTGATTCACTTCTGCCTTCTCCAATTCTCGTTATCCGTACTACCCCCTCTTCAAAAGTGCCGGGGCATGAAGCACGAAGCACTGAGTGGCGTTTGAGTGCGAAGCACTCGATAAGGAGTGAAGAATGAAGTTCTGAGCTCCGGTCAGCACGAAGTGCTGGCAAGGCATGAACTTCTACACCACGACTGAAATCAAACTAAAACTATATTAAACCCTTCCAGAGTTGAAGGCTATGAACCTTGCAATCCTCATAATGATGCTCACGGCATTACCCGTGCTTTACTACTATTATTGCCTTTATCAGGTCAACGAGAAGACAAAATACCTTATCGGCCTGCTCGCGGGCCTGTGGGCCTTTATCGGCGTCCTTCTCGTTTACAAGGGGATCATTGGTTTCTCCTATTTCATCATCTACATTGTGCTCACCATCATAGTGTACATCTATGATCTGGTGATGGGAAGAGTTGAAGAATATGAGGAAGAAGATGAGGAGGAATACGGGGAATATGAGGTGGAATGGCCGATCGATGTCTCCAATGTCATGATGGGGATCTCGGTGCTAATTGTGGTGCTGCTCATGTATTTCGCTTTCTTCTTAACCTCGGTGAGCCCCGCGCGGGTGGATGATCCTACAGGATTCGATGAGAAAGGGGAAACCTACAAGAGACTGCCGAATGCCTACAAATACGAATACAAAAGTGCGCTCCACCGGGCTTACGTTGTGGTCATTACCGTGCGAAGCATCCCTTTTACCACGGGTTTCTATGAATCCGCACTGGACCGGGCCAGGCCCTATATCGAGGATTACATCAAGGAAGAATACAATCAGGATGCCACACTGGAACTCAGGGATGAGGATACTGTCGAGATAGATGGGCATGATGCCGCTCAACAGACATACGATGTATACTGGCGAACCGTGATGGGACAGAAATCGGCTGTCATGGTGCTTCAGGCCTTTTTCTATCACGAGGACTTCGAGACCATAATCATCGGGTATGTTTATCCCCCGGAAGGGAAAGACGCCACCCTTGGACTGGTTGGGAAGATCGAATGCTGAGAACCGTTCTCTGGAAAGAGGCAGATGAGCATCACCATAAATTTTATCAATAAAATGCATCAGCTTAAAATATATTATGGCGTTTCGTTCCGAGGTGCAGCATCATGAACATTGATTTTATGAGAAAACACGTCAAGATCCTGGCTGTCGTGGTGGTGGCCCTGATAATCGGAGCCAGTGTCTGGTATTACTTGGAGAGCATAAAATCCGACAAGGCCGAGGACTTCACAGTCACGGACCTGGACGGGAATACCTTTACCCTTTTTGATTACAAGGACGAAAAGGTGGTACTCCTCGACTTCATGTCCGTCACCTGTCCAACGTGTGAGGAAGAGATGCCCGAACTCAGAAAGATCCACCAGAAATGGGGTGAACGAATCGAGATGCTAAGCATCTGTGTCGGGAGCGATGATGAGGACGACCTCAGGGATTTAATGGAGGAACATCATGCCACCTGGAGGGCCGCACGCGACACGGACGGGGTCTTTGAAAAATACGGTGTCACATCAATCGTTCGCGTGATCATAGTTGATAAGGAGGACAAGATCACCTATTCCCATGTTGGCACCAGCTCTGCGAAAAAGTTAAACAAGGAAATAAAAGAAGCGGATGAAGGAACGGCAGAAGGCGTTGAGATAAGCTCAGGCATGGGCCTTGCAGCCCTTGCCATCGGTGCAGGAATCTTTGCTTTCTTCTCACCCTGTGCCTTCCCAATGCTCCCGGGATACATGTCTTTCTATCTGGCAAAGACCTCTCACCTGGAATCCCCTGTTCGATCCCAGGAGGCGGATGTGGTTAACGAGGGTATGGAAGCACAATGGGATGTGGATGAAGAACGTAAGAAGAAAAAGCAAACAGAGCTGATAAAGAAAGGGGCCATCAGCGGGATCGCCACTGCGCTTGGGATCGTATTCCTTTATTTGATAATCGGGATACTCGTATCCATCTCGGGAGAGCTGGTGAAGGACTACATCGGCACACTCGAACCAATTATTGGTCTCATTCTCGTTATCCTTGGTATCATGATGGTGGAGAATATCCCAATAGGCCAGCACCTCAAGAACGCCTGGCTGTATCTCAAATACTATACCGTGGGAAGATTACAGCATTCCGGAGATATTGATGGGTCATCCTCCACAGGGATCTCAAGATTCAAGACCAAAATCACAAGCTCATTGGAAGGATTCATATCGAAGATTACGAGGAAGGAGTTCTCCTTTGAGGAGGCTAAGAAGGAGGGATATTTCGGTCTCTTCATGTTCGGAATTGGCTACGGAGCCGCTTCGGCATCCTGCACCTTCCCCATCTTCCTTGCGGTCATCCTGGCAGCTCTGGATTCCGGTGGTGCTGTCAAGGGATTCTATATCTTCATGCTCTATTCCCTGGCTATGGCAGCACTCATGGTGATAGTTACGGTCTTTGTCTCCATGTCCAGGGACACCCTGTTGAACCGTATGCGTTCTGCCACAGGTAAGATCGAGGTGTTCGGCGGGATATGCCTTGAGGTCGTGGGTCTTTATCTTATCTGGTATTCCCTGAATGTCTGATAGGGTGGAATGTCTATGTGTGAATTCGTTGACCTCCATACCCACACCACCGCTTCGGACGGTACCCTTTCACCTGTTGAACTTGTGAAATTGGCTTCCTCACAAGGCCTCCGTGCCATAGCGATCACTGACCATGATACGATTCTCGGGATCCCCGAGGCTCTAAAAGAAGGTAGAAGGTCGGGGATGGAGGTGATCCCGGGGACAGAGCTGAGCATAGAATACGTGCTCCCGAATAACGGGCACATACATATACTCGGCCTTTTCATCGATCTTGAGGCAGAGGCATTGAATAAGGGACTGGCCTGGCTCAGGAAAAAAAGAGAAGAACGCACCCCGAAGATCCTAGGAATTCTGAGAGAGCAGGGCATGGATATCCCGGTAAACGAGGTAAACGAGATTGCAGGAAAGGGTGCAGTGGGAAGGCCTCACATTGCCCGCCTCATGCTTAAAAAAGGATATGCCTCTTCCATAAATGATGCCTTTGAGAGATATCTGAAAAAAGGGGCAGTAGCGTATGTTCCCAAGGAGAAGCTCGGGCTGGAACAGGCAGTTAACCTTATCCGGGAGGCTAAAGGCACCCCCATACTCGCCCACCCCTTCACCCTGAACCTCTCCTTTCCTGAATTGGATGAGCTTCTCATCGGATTGAAGGACATAGGGCTCAGAGGCATTGAGGCATTCTATTCCACCCATTCCAAGGAGCAGACAAAAGGGTATCTCGAGCTGGCCGAGAAGCACGACCTCCTTGTCTCCGGAGGCACGGATTTCCATGGGGAGAACAAGCCCGGCATTAATATTGGAACAGGGTTTGGTGATCTAAGAATACCGTATTCCCTTGTGGAGAGGATGAAGATGGTAATTTAAATCGATCCTAATCCTCGAACCCGCCCTTCCTCACAAACTCCTGAAAGAATTCCGGGAAGTTCCATGTGTATTCACCTGCCGGAAGTTTGATCCGCTCGGCCTCGAACTCAGCTATTCCCTCCAGCTCCTTAGCATTACATGATGCTTTTGGACTCTCCTCGATCAGTTTTTTTAGGTGCTTCCTGGAGATAATGAAGGCCCTGAATTTATCATGGGTTTTCTTGGGGTCCTCGATGCGGATGAAGAAGAAGGCGAATCCCCCGTTAACCTCCACACTCCTCATACTCTCGAGCTGGTGGGCCTTGACGCGGCGAAAATCAAGATGGGATTTCTGGTGCTTAGCCTCAAGGGCAAAGAAGTATCCCTTGTAGAAGAGCTCGAAATCAAAGGGCTTCTGCGGGGTGTGTGCCATGTCATAGATTCGGCGGAAGAAGGCGGTTGGAAGATGATCCCGAAATGCGGCGAATACCTCTCGCTCGAAACTGGCCGTTTGTACCACCTCGGCTTTTTGGACTCTCAGGCTTTTCCGCCACAGCCTCTGCCATCCCGGGAGGAAGTGGAAGATTTGGAAGAGAGCAGATTTAAAAATAAAAAAGAAAAAGAGGAAGGGATTTTACTCCTCTTCCTTTTTCCGGCGTAGTTTCATCGCCACCATGGAAGCCAGCGCCACCATCGCGACAGATACCACCATCATCATCGAAGAGCTCTCGAAGGATTGGGTGGATTGCTGTAAGGCAGTAACATCCAGTGGTTCCTGATCCTGGTTGTTCTTGTAGTTCCCTGGTCCTTCGTTGATAGCATGCTGCTTGTTTACGTAGGCCTTGATCTGGTGTATCTCTTTTTGCTGGGTTGGATCGAGCATGGACGCATTGAATGTTTCCTTCACGGTCACCAACCCTCCTCCAGCTTTCACAATATCGATCCTCTGGTCTCCGATGAGGTTGTCGCCGTCGTAGATCTTTACATCCACGTTCCGTGCATGAATCTTTCCGCTATTCTTGACCCGGACCCTCACCTCCACATCCTGGCCGTTCTGTGCTGGCGCCCTTGAGAACTCGATCTTGAAGATGGACAGGTCGGGAAGCACAGAGGCATGATTGGGGTTTGCGGTGTTGTAGATGCTGTCCACTATTGCGGTGTAGAGCGAGAAGTGCTCCTCCACCTCACCCACCACATACTTCTTTTCCCCCTCGCTCAGCAGGTGGCTGTCCTCTACTGCCACGAACCTCTTCTCGACCTTGTCGTAGTACTCGAGCCTCAA
>DAOVMN010000372.1 GCA_030630685.1 Thermoplasmata archaeon
GTATGGTTCCTGCGATCTCTTCCGGATTTTATTGGAGATGACGTCATATAAGTCCTCCATTGTTACACGCATACTAAAAATCCTATATAAAATCTCCCCTCCCATGAAAGATTCAATCAACGAACCAGGCACAGAACAAGAAAAAGGCCTATGAACGCCTACGATAGGCCCCTCTTAAGCTGGCTGGTAATATTGGACACCTTGAGCCAATCGGCAGTTTTGTAGGAGAGGCGTCGATTATCGCCCTCTAAGGTACCCCCGATAACGGCTGCCACCGCCATGTAGATGCAGGTCCTGCCCAAGGAGGTGGCGGGATCATAGAATGCACCCTTCAACCCGGTGGTGTCCATGCCCATGTTCGAGAGCATCAGCAGGAGATTATGGGATATTGTTCCTGCCGAGGGCAGGTAGATATCGTAGAAATGGTAGATGACATTATGGGAAACCAGCAGATCCAAAAGCCCTAAAAGCATGAATGGAAGCAGGGCGGCCAGGGTCCCTTTGAAAACGGAGCCTGCCTTTCTGCCACCGATGTATCCTGCAATAAATGGGGCATAGAATCTGCTTTCAGGTAATAGAAGCAGGATAAGGAAGATACCGACCATCCAGTAGCTGGCGATGAACACCTTGGTCTTGTATATATCCCTCAGCATCTTTTTCCTTTCCTTGGGATGGAGCATCTTGGTTAGATAACCCCGATATTCATTGGGGATGAGATTGGCTATGTCCAGGTGGGGGGATTCCTTCTCCTTGGCCATCCCCTCAAACCTTTCATCCTTCACCCTCAATAATCCCTTGGAAATAAGGTAACGGGTAACCTCGTCCATTTCGCCAGGAAACTCGTGCGATTTCAGGCCGCTCTCCTCTTTCGAATCCTTTCTTTCCATAGACATCTCTTCGTGATCGAGAGCCATGGACCGCCTTTTGATCCTCATCCCAGTTGACGTATCCTTGATATGGAAGCCCTCACCATTTCCTTCTTCAGGAATTCCCTCGTCCAGGTCATTATATGAAACAAGGGTCTTCAGGATCGCAGGTTCGATCACCTGCTTCTCATCCAACCTGGCCTGCTGTGTCCCCCTTTTGCCAAAAAAACCATGTGATCGAGCGGTATCTGGAATTTCCTTATCCTTGAAATGCGGGGTATGGAAATAACGGCTGGAGGCTTCGTCTGTGGGGCCGGCGGATTGTGGAGAAGGGCCTGGGAGGGAATAAATGGGCCCAGGCTCTTCCTGTACATTGTCGAGGTCCCTCGAGTGGCTCATGTCCGGCGGGATGAAGAGGATGTCTTCCTTCCTTTCTGCTTCAGGGCCTTTCAGTAACTCGTGCCCAGGAATAGCACCTATGGTGGGTTGAACCGGTATGGTGGCGTTTGGTCGAACGCTAAGGATAACCCTTCTTTTTATAGATATCACCCTCTCTGGTATTACTACACATCTTCAGAATCGTTTATATAATTTGTGGAGGTACTCGGTGTTCCCAAATGTGCAAACCGGGGAGGAAGTAGCGGAAACCTAATAATCTAAGACTGCGGAGGAATGCAACCTAAGAGCGATAGACCGGAGGAATCGATATGAGAAACTACGATGTAATCGTTATTGGAGGAAGCGCCGCTGGCCTTCCGGCAGCCATAACGGCACGAAGACACTACCCGGACAAGAGCATCATGCTCCTCCGGAAGGAGGCAAAAGTACTGATTCCATGTGGGATCCCGTACGTTTTTGGGACCGTGGGGGGCACGGACAAGAACCTGATCCCCGATGGTGTGCTGTCGAACAACGGGATCGACCTAATGGTGGACGAGGCCCGCTCGCTCGATCGTGCGAACCGGACGATCACCACGGCCAAGGGCGAGACGGTGTCGTATCAGAAACTTGTCCTGGCAATGGGGTCCGAACCTCTTCAGCTCCCCATACCCGGGCTGGACAAGAAGAACGTCTTCTATGCAAAAAAGGATGTCCCGTATCTTGATGACCTTCTTGCCAGGATGAAGGGATTCAGGAACGTGGTGGTCCTGGGAGGAGGCTTCATCGGTGTCGAGTTTGCAGACGAGATAAAGAAGATGGGGCTGAATGTGACGATTGTGGAGCTGCTTCCATCCTGTCTGATGTTGGCCTTTGAGGAGGAAATGTGCAAGGAGGCAGAGGAGAAGCTCAGAGACCGCGGGGTCAATATCATCACCAATGCAAAGCTCGTGGAGGTATTGGGCGGCGACACCATGACCGGTGTCAAGTTATCGGACGGGCGGGAGATCAAAACGGACATGCTGTTGGTCGGGGTTGGCGTAAGACCGAACGTGGGCCTGGCCAGGGAAGCGGGTCTTGAGGTGGACAGAGGCGGGATCATGGTGGATAACCACCAGAGAACCTCGGATGAGCACATATTCGCATGTGGTGACTGCACGTCCAAGCGCTCGTTCTTCACTGGAAAACCTTCCGGACTGAAGCTTGCCTCCATTGCCTCGATGGAGTCACGCATTGCCGGTGCAAACCTCTTCGAGACCCGACGTGAGAACCTTGGTGTGGTAGGGGTATTCTCTACGGCCATCGGTGACCTTGTTCTTGCCACTGCCGGGATGAGTGAGAAAGCGGCCAAGGAGAGCGGATTCGAGGTTGCTACCGGTACAGCGGAGGCACCGAACAGACATCCTGGTGGGATGCCGGGCATGGCCAAGATGAAGGTCAAACTGGTGTTCGACAAGAATACAGGAGAGATCCTCGGAGGTATGGCAAGGGGCGGCCCGAGCGTGGGCGAGCTGATCAACACCGTGAGCGCGTGCATACAAAAAAAGATGACTGCTGATGATATCGCCATATTCCAGCTCGGCACCCACCCGGCGGTCACGGCCTCACCCATTGCGTACCAGATGGTGAA
>DAOVMN010000207.1 GCA_030630685.1 Thermoplasmata archaeon
GAAGAGGGTCATGATAAAGGCGTACTGCCCGTAATGCCACCAGTAGAAATGGAACCAATCCTCGAATTTCCTTCCCCGGTAAATGGCCATAGGGTAGAGAGCAAAGATCCGGAACAGGTTCTCCACGAATATGATAAAATCGAGGATAATGGCCCATTTGATCCGAAGCCTCACAGGGACACCGCGGAAGCCCAGGACAAGCACAGACAGAAAGACAGTTTCATGGAATCCGGTACAAACAGAATCTATGGTTAGGCCAAAGCCCCCTATCCTGTCGTCCTTGGACATACTGCGGCCGCGCCATTCCACAGTGGTATCGTACCAGAGTGTGTGGCTGGTCCTGTTAAGCATGACCGGCATGTCGAAGTAATCTTTTTGTACCCTATAGACGATCTCTACCTCCACCTCCTGGATCGGTTCAAGGCTGTCCGAGTCCTCGTACACCAATTGTGCGGCATAGTCGGCTACTAAAACCACCATCAAGAGTACCATGAAATAGATGAGGAAGGACATGAGAAATCTATCGCTGTCTGAGACCTCGGGTTTGTAAAAGCCCAGCTTCTGTTTTCCTTTCTCTATGAATTCGTCGTATTTTTTCCGGGCGGTCTTCAAAACATTCTCCATCACAACCCGGGGGGCCCGGAGACCCGCTATCAGGAAGACCATCAAATAGATGAGGAAGGACATGAGAAATCTATCCCTCTCCCTGACCCCTGGATGGTAAAAGCCCAGCCTTTGCCTCCCTTTCCCGATGAATTCGCCGTATTCTGCTCGGGCGGTCTTCACAATCCCTCTTGTAAGGTCTATTATCGACTGGAAGTTTTGCATCATCCTGCCGGTAGGCTCAGGTGTCCTGGTCGGATTCTCGTCCCCGGGTTCCCTGGATAATGATAAACCGGATGGTGTGGTCTCTGTTCTGGTCTTTTTGACCATATCGATAAGCCTCCAGGTATTGATAAAAAAGATTTTGGTGCGCTCGTTGATGTTGGGTTTAAATATGCGGCAGGGCCGGAAACAAAACCTTTAAATACTCATCCCATGTTTACAGTCCGATGGCCATGTGTCGAATAACCGTTTCATTGAGAAAAATGAAGATGTTTATTCTCCTGTTATTACTTGCTGGGATCATATTGTTATTGATCTCGCTACTCCCTGAGGTTCAGGGTCGTGTAACGATCGGAGGGGATCCCATAAAAACAAATGAACTGATTCAGCTACTCGATAATGCTACAGGTGGAGATACCATTGTTGTGGAAGAAGGAAATTACTCAGCGGACCAAATATGGCCTTATTTCAAGGAAAACATCACTTTGTACAGCGAGGATACTGAGCGAACCCGGTTTGTAGGGGGGCATGGCGGTCCCTATTTTATGAGTGAGATTAAGATCGAAGTGAGCAATTTTACCATCGTGGGTTTCAATATCACTGGATATGAAGGACACGAAATTCGAATTTATGTTTCGGCTGTTTCAAATGTAACCATTACTAAATGTATACTAGATGCTTCAATATATTTCCTGTCCACTTCAGAAAATATTACCATTACCAATAATTCATTCACGAATTCAAGAATTTTTCCTGATTATGGTGATCTCGAAAAAATCCGTTACCATCATATCACAAACAACACAATCAACGGGAGGCCGCTGCATTATCTTTTAGATGAGAGGGATGTGACAACAGACTCCCTGGATGGAGGATACATGCTTGTGAACTGCACGAATATCACGCTGAGAGACATGGATGTGGATTACTTCTCCAATGGGTTATCTATTCTATTCTCCTCTGACATCACCATGGAAGGGTGCCGCCTGAATTTCACAGGGAATGTAATAACTTCGAGGAACTCAGAGAGAGTGATTATCGCAAACAGCACCCTTGGGAGAGTTAATCTTTACAGCAATTCGGGTGTCAGGATGTTTAATAACACCGTGTATGATGCCCTCTCCCTTCTTGGCGGTAATGGAATCGTTGTTGCGAAAAACAGGTTTACAGGAAGCGAGGGCATCTCTCTGATGAATACTATTAATGCCACTCTGACCGACAATACAATGGAGGAGCATGGCATTGAGATTTTTAACTACTACGGCTATTTCACAGGTTATAATTTGAGTGACTACTATTTCCACCACATCTCGAATAATACAGTGGGTGGGAAGCCCATCTACTACTACATTAACGAGTCTGGCAAAAAGGTTCCTGATGATGCGGGACAGGTAATAATAGTGAACTGCACGGGGATGACATTAACGGGGTTGAACATCTCCAATGTTTATAAGGGGATTTCTCTATATGAATCCGCTCACAACATCCTCAGGGACTCCAGGATAACAGCCAACTTCAGTGCAATCTTAATAACGGCCTCTGATGGGAATATTATTGAGAACTGTACAATCACCGATTCTCCCTACAGTATATACATGTATGATGGTGCGAACAACACGTTTCGAGGATGTGCCTTTCGGAATTCTCCTCTTTCGATTCGAGGAGGTAACAATCTCATTGTGAACAGCACAATCACACGGCAGGTGCAAATTCCGCAGTATACTGGAATATGCACCACTGATGACCTAATCATATCAGGTACCACAGTCAGGGGATTTGACACAGGGATCAGTGCATGGGCGAGTTCAAAGGGAATTGTACTGACCCTGAAAGACTCGGTTATTTCTGAGAATGATATTGGTGTATCTCTCCATTGTGGGGCTGCTCCTTGGAACACCACTCTTCGGGCTTCTGGATGCACTTTCTCCAACAATTCTGACACCGGAATAGCTGTGAAAGGTAGAGTATTTATTTTCCTTTCTGACAGCGTTATCACGGGGAATGGGAACAACGGACTGGAATTCGACTGGAGCGATGGGGCCGTGGAGGGCGGGGTATTCATTGACAACCCTGTGGGCATCTATGTTAGCAGGAGCAGCCACACAATACGGAATTCCACAATTCGTGAGAACCGGGATGCCGGGATCTACATCCACTACGGTTCCGCAGGCACCATTACCGGCTGCAATATCTCGGGGAATTACGAGGGAATATTTGCTGAGCGGCACTATAGCATCCTTGTTGATTGTTGTCAGCTTCTGGGCAATACCAATGCCGGGATAAGGCTTCAAAACGGAACCAGTGGCAGGGTCGAGAACTCCACCATTTCCGGCTCAGTAAACGGAATCCACATTCTAAATGCTCATCCGGAGATTCTATGGTGCAATATCACAGATAACAATAATGGGATCATTGTTAAAAGACTGTACAGGGACATCAAAGTGCGGTACTGCAATATCTCGGGAAACAGGAATATGGGCATCGATGCCCCGTCGAATAATATCTATTATATGGATGCCAGATACAATTACTGGGGGGAGGCCTCCGGCCCGCTCAACCCCTCATTCAACCCCCACGGAAGAGGTAACGGGGCCGGTGACGGTGTTCTCTTCAGCCCGTGGTACGGGGATCCCTCATTCGAGAATATGCAGTGTCTGGAAGAGAGCGAGGAACCGGATGTTGTGGGCCTGAGCCTGATGCTTGGAGTAATCTTTATCCTCTTTGTTCTGCTTGTTTTTGTGATCAGGATGCCGGAGGAGAAGTTCCCCAAAAAAGGAAGAGCCAGGTGAACGGATTAATCCTAAAAAGGGAAATGCTGAAACCAAGTAGCGAGTTCCCGGTATCAAGCCAGCCGGAAACAAAGATTTAAATACAAATCTCATGTTTACAGTGCGATGGCCATGTATGGAATAACCGTTTCATGGAGAAAAATGAGGGCAATTGCCCTTCCGCTCTTGCTCACAGCAGTCCTATTCTTAGTGATCCTAATTCTTTCCACCCGGGTTCAGGCAAAGGAACTCGTTGTGGATGAGAAGGGCACCGGCGATTACTTCACGGTAATGGATGCTCTTTGTCACGTGGAGGAAGGGGATACCATCCTGGTGAAGGAGGGAAACTACTCAGCGGATTTTCTGTGGACATCTCTTAAGGATAATATCTCCTTGATAGGAGAGGATCGGGAAACAACCCGCTTTGAATTTATCTATGGCCTTTCCTTCATTGTAAAGAATAGTTTCGTGACATTTTCGGAAATCAATTTCAGTGCAATGGAGGAAGGATATACAATTATCAGTCCCTACAATGGAACCGGTATCACTTTCAGGAACTGCACCTTTCACAACATTTCAGAGGTAATGATCTGTCATACATGCGATAACTGTACGCTTGAGAATAATCGATTCATCAATACCACGTTGTTACTTTGTTCAGCAAGCATACAACGGGTCAGTTCCCACACCATCGTGAACAATACTATTAATGGTCAACCGTTCATGTATCTGGTGGATGAGCATAACCGTGTGATCGACGACGCTCAGGGTGGTCTGATCCTTGTGAATTGCTCGAACATTACTGTTCGGGACTCATTCCAGCCAACATTCACGAATGGAATCTCGATATATTATAGCTCTGATGTTCGGGTCAATAATTGCACACTGAACTCGACTGGATATGTATTCCAATCACTCATTTCAAAAGGGACGGAATTGACAAATTGCACGATAATCTGTGATAAGAATAGTTTTGCAGTGTATAGTTTCGATAACACAGAAATGCTAATAGCCAACAATTCCCTGTATTCCTGGATCGATATATTTTATGGGAAATCAAATATCGTTGTAAATAATACGGTTTCCAGTTATTTGGGAATTCGCCTTTCGCATACAACTGCATCCACAGTCACCGGCAATAAAATGGATTATGGAGGTATCTGGTTTGATGGAATTTGCCATGGTGAGGTTGACGACAATCTCACGTCTCATCACATCCTTAACAACACAGTCGGAGGAAAACCGATCTACTATTATCTCAATAAATCCGACATAAAGGTTCCCGAGGATGCTGGTCAGGTTCTTATGATGAATTGCAC
>DAOVMN010000194.1 GCA_030630685.1 Thermoplasmata archaeon
AGACAGGGAGAGGGCACCCGCTTTAGATGAACGGAAGATCAGGAGTGTAAGAAGTAAAAAAGCTGCAAGGGAAAGGGTGTACAGTAGCTTCATGGGGGCGGAAGTGGTCAGGTTGCTTAAAAAATTGTCTATGGGATTCGAGAGGGTTTTTCGATTTGTCCGGGTTGGGTGTTGAGATGGGATTCGAGTTCAAGTCTTCTTCTTCCGGGCAATAACCGCTGTGGCGAGGCCTATTGAAACAAGAACCAGTGCTGCTTCGAATCCCGGGATAAATCCCCCACCGCCGTCATCCTTGTTCTCTACGGTTAATCTCCAGATCAACTCATCAGAATAATCCTCCCCGTCGAACGCTCTTACTTTAATCTCGTACTCCCCGTTCTCGACTTCGGTGGAATCCCATTCGTAATTCCATGAACCCGTGGTGTTGACTGTAATCCACTCTCCTCCGTTGATGGAAACCTCCACCTTCTCTACCGTGCCGTCCGGGTCCGAGGCGGTACCGGAGATTGTTACCTTACCCGAAACCTTTGAACCGTTCTTCGGGCCGGTAATCGTAACGGTTGGGGGCTGGTTTGGGGCGTTAACTTCAAGGGTGGTGCTCACCTTCTCAGACCACGCACCTGAATCGTCCTGAACCCGCAGAAAGATTGTGTGGTTTCCGTTGGAGAGGTTGGAAAGCGAAAAAGAGGAATTCGTACCGTTGTAGAGCGGCCCGTCAAGGTTGGAAGTCCAGGAATACTTTACGATTGTCCCGTCATCCGTGCCGGAACCGGTA
Organism: Thermoplasmata archaeon; assembly: GCA_030630685.1. Classification (GTDB taxonomy): domain Archaea; phylum Thermoplasmatota; class DAOVMN01; order DAOVMN01; family DAOVMN01; genus DAOVMN01. Next base: position 776 of record DAOVMN010000194.1, read on the forward strand.
AAAGTAACGGTTTGACCTTCTTCTGCAGGGTTGGGGGTAATGGAATCGATGTGGGCCGCAGGTTTGAGAGTAACCATCAAAAAATACACAGTAGAAGGCGACCAGGCCCCATAGTTATCCTGCACCTTCAGATAGATATTATGTGCACTATTTGAAAGATTATGGTAAGAGAAAGTAGAAAAGGTACCATTGTAGAGCACTCCATCTAAACTTGATGTCCATAGATACCTTTCAATTATGCCGTCATCCGTCCCTGAGCCCGTGAAGGTAATATTTTGTCCATTGATTGCGGGGTTGGGGGCGATGGAAACAATGTGCGCTAGCGGAACCCCATTGACCACAAGGGAGATGGAGATATCGTCTGACCAGACGCCGTAGTTATCCTGAATCCTGAAATAGATGATATGAGTACCCCTTGAAAGATTAGAAAAGCTAAAGTGGTCTGAGCTTCCGTTATAAAACTCCCCATCAATGGATGACCGCCAGATGTATCGACGAATAGACCCATAAACCCTGCCGGAGCCTGAAAATAGGACGGTTTCTCCCTCTTCGGTCACATTTTCCGGGATTATGGTATCGATTGTTGCTACTGGCTTAAAGTAATCTTCAAAATGAGGACGGTTCAACCATGGATGAAAATCAATATAATCGGTGATGTTATCCCCACTACCGCCGGGATTGTCATCCATGTGATAGGGTCCGGAGGAAGCCCCCCACCAGTTTAAAATGGCATCCACACGATTTTCATCATTTTCTGATGCATCTATCCCATACTTTATATTGCCAAATATGGTGTTGTGGTGGACTGTGTTAAATTTGGAGTAGCGGAGATATCCTTTCAGGCGAATCCCAAGATCATTTTCAAAGATGGTGTTATTGGTGATTAAATTGTTGTAGGATTCATACACATCGATACCGTTTCTTGCATAAGAGCAGAGATTATTCGAAATCGTGTTGTTGTCGGAACTGTGCAGAATCTCAATATTTATCCAACTGTTATCAATGCAGGTATTGTTTATAATTTTATTATCTTCAGATATGCGGAGGTAAATTCCTTCGTTGTTCAAGTTGCACTTATTTGATGCAATTGTATTGTTGCATGAGTTAAGGAAATTTATGCCTTCTCGACCATTTTTATTACAGATGTTATTGAGAAGCATGTTGTGGTTGGAGTAATAGAGATGAATGCCACTAAATCTATTAGAATTGCAGGTATTATTTGTTAGGATGTTGTTTTTGCTTCTATAGCGAAGGTATATTCCATACCATTGGTTGAAACTGCAGTTGTTGTTTTCAATGGTGATATTTTCTGACGAGATATATATGCCATAATAGTCATTCAATTCGCATGAATTGTTAAGGATTTTTATAGCGTTTGAATCTGTCACAGAAATGCCATTTGCAGTATTCTGGCTGCAGGTATTATTTTCAATTGTAATGTTTGATGAGAATGCAACGTTAATGCCCGTAGTTCCATTATACAGTCTCAAATCCTTTACAACAATGTTTGTGCAGTTCGCAATTATGACCTGCCCTGCATTATTTGGTACCGTTTTCCCCGTGGTATTCTTGTAATAATAAACGGGTTTTCCATTTACAGAATTAGTTGTGCTTATTGAGTTGGAAATCCACTGATGAAGAGAACCACTTATTGTAATGCCATTCATAAACATTTGATTAGAGAATAGTGAGATATTTTCGGATTGCTGGAGTGATATGCCTATACGACTGTTCGAGCAGCTATTGTTTATGAGCAGAGTGTGAAAGGAACGGTATAAGCCAATACCGTTATTGCCATTCTCTGTGCAGGTATTGTTGTTAAGGATGGAGTCGGATGAGCGCTCTATGTAGATGCCGTAGTCATGATTTGAATTACATATGTTGTTCGACATAATGTTGTTCCATCCCTGGTGTGATATGCCGTTCTTACTGTTCCCAGAACAGATGTTTCTGGAAAAGATGTCATATCTAGCTGAGTTGAAACGGATTCCGTTTGTGTTGTTCAGGCATGTATTATTTTCAACTCGGGTGTATGAAGAGTAGTGTAAATATATCCCGGCGTAATCATTCGAGCAATTATTATTATTGAGTATATTTTCGCTGGAATACCAGTCAGTGTAGATGCCATACCTGTTGTTAGAAGAGTTAATCTGAAAAATATGGTTGTGATTGGAATCTACCTTAATCCCTGCATCTGAATAATTATCGCCTCTCCCAGTTATTCTAAATCCGCTCACATTGCACCAATCTGCAGTAATCCTTACCACATCACCGGTTCCACCACCGTAAATTGTCGTATTCGCACTTCCATTCCCAATCAAACTCACCGATTTGTTCACCACCACATTCTCGTAGTAGGTTCCCTCGTAAACCCGAATCGTATCCCCATCCTCAGCCACATCAACAGCACCCTGAATACTTGTGTAATCCGCCCCACCGTCATCATCTACAATCCAGGTCTTTGCCTCTATTTCATTCACCCAGCCCGCAAGCATCGCCACCATCCACCAGACCGCTTTCCCTTTGTTCTCGCAGTTCTCGTAAGAGGTGTGCCCGGCCTCGTCCTTGTTGTAGTGGGGGTGCTCGTAAGGAACAGTAACATACTCGGTTCCATTCCAGTATTCGTAAGTTGCGTGCTCCCACTCTTCCGAAGTCGAGTTGTACCACCAGCAATCGATGTCGGCAAAGTCGAATAGAACCTTATTATTCTCACGGCAGTAGTCGCGTATCTGCTCGTTGCGCAGGTACCGAACATATCCCTGATCCTCGTTCTGATTGTAATGATTCCCTGGGCCAGTCTGTGCATTGCCGGTCAGGTACACGAAAGTAACATTTGGGTTCGCCGCCTCCAATCCCGCCATCCTATCGAGATAGTCCTGTGCCTCTGCCTCGGAATAATGGTTCAACTGGCAGCACCACGACCACATCGAGACATTGATCGTGGGGTTGTTATTCAGAACATACTCGGTATCGTCTCTTCCTGCCTTAGTCCTCCAGTATTCCTCTGGTGAGATGCCGGTATCGTTCGCCTGGCCGTCGAATATGCAGAGGGCACCCGCTTCGTTTGGAAGATATTTCGATCCCCTTGCCTGACTGTAGCTGGAATCCGAGTCCTCGATCCTTTGAAGACCCGTGGTGAGCTGACCGCCGTGCGAGGTGTGGGCGTAATGCACCTTGACATCGTCCTGTGCTCCGTCGATCCATTCGTCAGGAACCAGGGTTAGATTCGTGCATGTATGGTCGATGATGATCGGGCCTGTTCTTTCCGCCTGTGTGGTTGGCATAGTCGAGAGGAGAAGGGTTAACCCGAACAGGATTAACATCCCCGCACCAATCCTTGGATACAGTCCTTTTTTCATGGTCTATACCTCCGTTTCTGTAGCTCAGATCAAAAAGATCAGGATCAGAATAAAAATCCCGATCATGGCGTAATTTATGATCAGCATCAGGTTCTTGCGCTTCACAATCGAGCTGTAGTCGGCTTCGCACTTATCCGAGCAGTACTGTTTGTCCGTGGGAATCGCTCTTCCACAGTGGATGCAGTGCTTGTGCTGAACGATCCTCTCAGCGGCCATCTATTCCCCCTCCATCACGGTCTTGCTTTCCTTTTGGATCAGCGTACCCTCAAAGGCCTTCTCAAGCTCATCGAGTGGTGTATTGATGCTTTTCTCCACAATCCCCAGCTCTCTCCCGTCGCAAACCAGTGTTGGTATCCCGGTCCTGACAATTAGTCTGGCGGCAAGCGGATCTGCAACCCCGGATTTTCCGGCGCCTCTCTCCATGGAGTGAGCAATATCCAAGAGACGGGAGGAAGGCATTTTCCTGAAAAGGCGAGCATCCGGATTGGTTTTAGGGTCAGAGGTGTAAACCCCTTTGACATTGGTGGCGATTATCAGCCTCTCCGCCTGCATCCGCTCCGCAAGCATGGCCGCAACCCCGTCCGTGGTGTGCCCGGGATGGGTCCCTCCCATAATAACAACCTGGAAATTCCTACCTGCCATGATCGCCTCATCAAAATCTTTAGCTGGAATAGGATAGGCATCCTTTCCAAGAGCGGCAATGAGGAGTCTGGCATTCAATCGGGTGGCATGGATGCCGATCTCGTCAAGATAACCCTCGTCGCATCCCAATTCCCTTGCGATCAGGATATAGTTACGTGCGAGCTTCCCCCCTCCGATCACCACAAAAACCTTTTTGTTAGTTGCCTTCAGGATGCCAGCAAACTCTCGTATGAAATCCGGGGAGGGCCTATCGGGTATCATCACCGAGCCCCCCATGGAGATTACCACAGGATCATTGTTCATGGGAACTGGTATTGGCATGGGGTTATTAAAATTACCGCCCATGGAACGCTTTACATAGTCCCCTGGCGATGTGGCGACTC
>DAOVMN010000388.1 GCA_030630685.1 Thermoplasmata archaeon
GGTCCGTCCACCAAAGAGATTCTGGAGAATATCAGGCTCATTGCCAGGTATTCAGGAGAGAATACCTGGGAGATGCTCGACCTTGTGAGGAATAAACCGCAGATCGTTGATCCATGGAACAATATATGGCGAGTCACTACCCGTATGAACAGGTTCTCAGATTTCGCATTGATCATTGCCCAGACCGACCTTACGGTGAAGGACATCGCCCTTAGCGACCATCAGGTTATGACAGGTCAGAATGTATCCATCACAATAACCGTGCACAACGGCGGCGATTTTCCCAAGGATGCACATTATGTAAAAGTGATGGTGTATTCCATTGACCCAGATGGCAACTATTGGCCTATTGGAGAACTCGACTATGGCACAATCGATCCTGAGGTGGATTACTACCCGGACGAACCTGCACTGGGAATGGGAGACAAAAAAGCAACGCTTTATTGGGAGGCACCCGACTGGCTCGATATCGGAGAGAAACAGATATTCACCATTAAGGCTGTGGTTGATCCTGAAGGATATGTGAGGGAGATCAATGAGACCAATAACATGAATACTGCTACTGTGAAAGTAGTTGGTACCGCCATCCCGCCCACTCTTACTATTTCCCACTGGCTGAACAATTCTGAGGTTAAGGGAAAGGTAACGATCTATGGGACCGCCTGGGACAATACCGAAGTCAGGAGGGTGGAATACCGCTTTGTCGGCACTGATGAATGGCTCCAGGCCAACGGTACAACAAACTGGTTTGTGTGGCTTGACACCACAAAACTAAAAGATGGAACCCATACTTTAGAATTCAGGGCATACGATGGGAAGTATTATTCGGAGGTGGATTCCATCACACTGAAGGTGAAGAACGAAGAAAAGGAAAATCCAGGCCCCTTCGGCCTTGTCATCCTGTTGACCATTCTATCAATTTTGTTCGGCACCTTGATTATCGTTGTTCGTTCACCAGATGAATACTATAAACGAAGCCTCCCTATCAAACAACCCGAAAACGAAGAAATCAAAGAGAGGCCATCAAAACCATCGCAACCACCACAAAACATCCACACCTGCGAGCACTGCGGAACCAGGTTCGAACATAGGACTCGTGAACGATCTATCTGGATCACATGCCCGCATTGCGGCAAAGAGAGCGTGAGGGGAGAATTCCGGTGAGCGGTATTCCGCTTTTGAAAACCTGACAAAACTATTTTATATTCATTCCTCTACTGCATAACCACAAACCAGGCCACCATCTTCAACGACGGGGCGATGGGTGCCCAGGGGGGTGTTCACGGTATCCGGGTCAGAGAGGAGGAGAGCGGACTGGAAGGAGGGAAGTCACAACCTGATTATGCTTAAGGACGTTCCTTCCAAAATATCGGAGATAGTTGCAGGGATCAGGTCGGGCGTTGAGTGGGAAGGGGAACCACCTGACTGCGATTGAGCTCGTTTCCTCAAAGGTGGCGGAGCTGATCGAAAGGATTGGATTTCCGAAAGGGAATTTCGATGGCTCAAAACGATTAAATATGTGATAGGGCACCATCCTGCTTGATATGAGTATCACAATATCTGAGCCGGATTACTGTCACGTTTTTGTGCCCTGGCCTGAATTTGTTTGTTGTAATAAGAGGGACGGGGCCGCGGAGCGGGAGCGGGGTGGGGAGGCGTTAGGGGATTTGTCATGGATGTCCAAATCAAAAAACTGCATTGAAACCAAAGGTGAGATGTAAGTATGGGGCTGAGAGATATTGAAATAGATTGTGGGTATGATTCGGACGAGGACGATGTATTGGATGAATTCTATATTCCCGTACTGAGAGAGAGCAAAACTTATCGAAGAATTACCGGTTACTTCTCATCGAGTGCTTTTGCCTATGCTGCCAGAGGTATCAAAGGCCTAATCGACAATGGCGGGAAAATTGAATTAATTTCTGGTTTTGTACTGAGCAGAAAAGATAGAGAAGCCATTGATGAAGGTTACAAAAGTCTTGAGAATATTATCGAAGAGAAATATAACGAAAACTTCATGGAATTTCAGAATGATACAGAAAAAGCACATGTGAGAGCATTAGCATGGTTGATTGCAAATAAACGACTCGATTTCAAAATAGCCGTTCTTGATGAATCTGTGGAAGACAATGCAGATTTTGAGAAGATCGTCAATCAGGGCATTTTCCATCAAAAAGTAGGGATCTTCGAGGACGGCGAAGGAGATAAAGTTAGTTTCAGTGGCTCGATAAATGAAACCGCAATGGGTTGGGCAGGGTAATATTTAATATAAATAAGGGAAGTCAAGGTTCTATGTTAGACGTATTAAAGCACTATGAAATGAAAATAAGAAATCTAAGGGTCGATAGAAGCAAGGGATTGGCTCCCCATAAACCAATTTTGTTGCTTTCAATTATTGAACTCATTGAATATGGTAAATTATCTGAAAATAAAATTAATCCTACACCGTTAATTACATCTACCTTTTTGAAGTATTGGTCAAAGTTAAATTTTGATACGCATAATCCCAATGTTTCGTTACCGTTCTTTCATCTCAAAAGTGAAGGATTTTGGCATTTACATCCAAATAAGGGTTATGGTAAGGTTTTGAAATATGTAAAAAATGTTAACACATTTTCAAAATTACGAGAAATTGTAGAGTATGCTACTTTTGACGATAACTTGTTTTTACTGCTTTCCAATAAAGAAGATAGAAAGATAATAAAAAACTGTATAATCGAAACATATTTTGAAGATAAAAAAGATATTCTA
>DAOVMN010000414.1 GCA_030630685.1 Thermoplasmata archaeon
CGCTACAAGACGATCCAGGTAGAGTTCGTCTTCGAGAGGTTGAAGGTCGCCTGGGGCTTCGTTGTGCTGAGCGCAAGCGCGGTCTTGGACTATGCTGAAATCGTAGGAGCGAAACCAGACTTCAGCAGGCGTCCTCCAGTTGAGGAGGAACCTCATGCAAAATATGATTATGAATAAGGAGCGATTGTGCCTAATAAACTGACTCTCTTTATGGAGAGCACCAAAAAAGACCCTGAGCAAACCGTTAGTGAAATACAAACACTGCTCAAAAAGATGGCAATCAAGGACTTTTTGATCAATTACGATGATGCTGGTGAAATTGAGACCGTATCCTTCACTATCAAAAAAGGCGATTCAAAACTACCTTTCAGACTTCCTGTAGATCACCGCCCCTTATGGAAATTAGCACAACAGGGGGAGACGAAATATATCCGCGATGAAATGCAAGCCCGCCGAGTGGCATGGAGACAAATCTACAGATGGATAGAGGCACAAACAGCCTTGATACACACACAAATGGTGACAGTTGAGGAAGTATTCTTGCCATATTTACTTCTCAACGAGAATGAAACCGTCTATGACAAATTTTTGGAGAAAGGCTTCACGGGATATTTATTAACTGATACAAACCAAACAGGGTAAAGGAGGTTAGCAGAATGAAGATTCTGAAACTTCAGGCCGAGAACATCAAGCGGCTGAAGGCAATAGAGGTGGTGCCGGATCCGGAGAAGGGGTTGGTTATCATCTCCGGCAAGAATAACATGGGCAAGACCTCCCTGCTTGATTCTATATGGTTCGGGCTGGGCGGCAAAAGGGCGATCCAGAGCAAGCCAATCCGGGAGGGTCAGGAAAAGGCGTCGGTGAAGCTGGACCTGGGTGACTATCTGGTGGAACGGATATGGAAGGGAGAGAATACCCATTTGCGGGTGCAAAACAAGGAGGGGGCAAGCTTCCCCAGTCCGCAGGCACTGCTGGACAGGTTGACGGGGGACCTAACCTTTGACCCGCTGGCGTTCGCCAACAGCGACAAAGACGTCCAGATAAAGACGATCCAGGATGTGATCAATCTGCCCTTTGACGCGGAGGATTTCAACAGAGCTGTCGGAGCGGAGACTGATCCACATGATGGGAATCCCTTGGAGATCATCCAACAGACCTATCAGGAGTTCTTCGACGCCCGCACCCAAGTGGGACGGGACCTGAAGAATGCCGAGGGGACCTGGGAGACTCTGGAGGGACCCGAGGAGAAAATCGAATCTGTCTCGGTGACCGAGCTGTTCAACCAGAGGAAAGAACTGGAGGATGAGCGGTCCCACAGAAATGAGTTTGTGGATTACATGAATGAATTGAAGCTGAAACTGGCAGAGAAGGCGAAACGGAGGATCAAGTTGATCCAGGAGATAGTGGAGCACAAGCAGGCGATCCAGGAAGCGGAGGGTTACCTAAAAAGTTTAGTGATTATAACAAAGACAATGGCGGAATCTTTGGCGGCCCAAAAGAAGAAACTGGAGACCACGCCTCCCGTCAACTTCACAGAGATTGACGGAAAGATAGAGCTCGCCGATGAGACGAACAACAGAGCCCGCCTGTGGAAGGCCAAGCAGGATGCCGGGCAGCAGGTGGAGAAGCTGGACGCCCAGAGGAAAGAGCTGACTGGAAAGCTGAAGACGATAGAGGATTACCGGGACACCCTGGTAGCAAAGGCAAACATGCCCGTCAAGGGCCTCGGGTTCGACGAGGATGGGATAACCTTCAACGGCATACCCTTCGAGCAGGTAGGATCGGCCATGCGGCTCAGAATCTCCACGGCTGTGGCGATGGCGCTCAACCCCACGCTCAGGGTGATCAGAATCACCGACGGCAGCCTGCTGGACTCCGAGAACCTGAAGATGCTGGAGGAGATGGCAAACGAGAAGGACTATCAAATCTGGCTCGAATTGGTTCGAGATGATGGAACGGTAGGAATATATATTGAAGATGGGATGATTGTGGAAAAGGATACTGAGTCCCAATCTTGAGAAGGGAAATTAAATGACTTACTATTTACGACTCGCTGTACGAAAATGGAAAAATGCCTTTGAGTTTGAGCGTCCCGTTGGTATTACAAGTAATCTAATCATCAAGGCAGCTTCCATAGGATTTCTTGAAGTTTATAAATCCTTGGCTGCCCTGCGGAAGGCTTATCCAGATTCGGAGTATCTTATTATCAAGACCAAAGATACTCCAAGTCCATGAGAGGGAAATTATCAATGCGTGTTTATACTCATAAGAGACCATCCCCCTGCTGTAAACATTGCGGGCAAGAGATGGACTATTGGGTGCCCTTCCTGCCAGATGAGGACCATGCCCACCCTGAATGTGCCGGGAAGGCTATGGCTGCGACAATGCTGGAGAAGATTAAAACGGCCTTATCTATGGAATGCCATATTGGGAACAGTATGATCGCCACAGAATCCCCACCGTCGCCGTGAGCTCGGCAGGGCTGCGTTGTTTTAGTCTTAATGGTAGAATTGTGCCTCTTCAGAAAAAC
>DAOVMN010000439.1 GCA_030630685.1 Thermoplasmata archaeon
CGAGGGGTGACGGTCGACAGAGCCTATTCGCGGATACCGCTCATTACGGTGAGTCCCCGCAATGAACTGCCGGAGATCACCGGGGCAGCAAGCGGGGAGAGCATCTGCATTCGCCCTCCCTACTACATGGGACTGGCGGACGCCGACTATCTGCACCACGACCAGGAATACATCCGGAGCCTGCGCCGTCTGGAGCTGCTGCGGGTGGCCTATCCCGGGTACGGCTTTGAGGTCCGGCAGGGCAGTGTGGACGAGATTCGTCTGGCCATCACGCCCTGGACGTGGCAGGAGAACCGGCGGATGCGGGTGGATGGAAAAAATTTGGATTATCTCTGGATCCATGAGCCAACCAAGTTGACTGAGGGAGAGCAGCGAGAGTTTCAGTATGAGGTAGTGCCCTTCAGGAATGTTATCGAAGCCGATGAGAGAGGATGAAAGGAGAGGAGAAGATGAAGATCTGTTTCAACACCGCAACTTCGGGGGATCATCACCGATTGGAAAAGGTCTTAGATGCGCTCGGGCGTGCAGGATACGATGGCATCGAGATCGATACGGGACGACTGGATGATGCGTTGACCCGGATGTCCATAGAGGATCTGAAGGAGCGCATACAAGGGAACGGGTTGGAAGTAGCCGCCCTGATGGCCTTTGGACTGGTAGTGTTCGAGGATCGCACTGAGGTCCTGGCACGGATCGGGAAATACGCAGAGTTGGGTCATAAGTTAGGCAGCTCGATATTGCTGACCTTCTGTGGGGTAGGGATTCCTGAGGGGATGTCGAAGGAGGAGGCATTGGCAAAGGCCGGAGAGGCAGCGGCACAATATGGGGAGGTGGCAGCACCGTTTGGGGGACAGATTGCACTGGAGCCTATCGGCCGGAGTGCGTTGATGGGAGGGCCCAAGGAGGCGCTGGAGATCGCCCGGTTCTCCGGACGGGATAATGTAGGGATTATGATGGATACCTTCCACTACTATCTTTCGCAGATCCCTATGTCCGACATTGAGGCGATCCCGCTGGAGAAACTGTTGATCGTCCATGTGAACGATTCGGAGGATCGGCCGATCGAGCAGTTGAAAGATAGCCACCGTCTCTATCCCGGCAAGGGGTGTTTGCCGCTCCAGGATGATTTCGCCGCATTAAAGGAAATCGGGTATGCGGGACATCTCTCTGTTGAGATCTTCCGGGAGGAATATCGGAAACAACCCATTGACATGATTGTGCGGGAGGCCAAGCGTGGGTTAGAGGATATTTTAAGGACAATTTGAGCGATGCGGTCGCAGGTGGGAGGTGAAGCATGAATAAAAAGGTGTTACCGACGATCACATTGGGTGATTACCAGATTTCCCGGCTCATTATTGGACATAATCCCTTCAAGGGGAACTCCCATTTCAGTGAGGCAATGGATCGAGACATGCGGGAGTATTTCACTCAGGAGCGGATGATCGAGACGCTCTTCGAGTGCGAACGGCAGGGACTCACCGTTATGCAATCCCGTGGCGACCAGGAGATTATGGCTATGGTGGATGAATACCGGCAGCGAGGTGGCAAACTCCACTGGATCTGTCAGACCGCTACCGAGTGGGACGACATCCCGGACAACATCCACACCATCGCCCGCCACAGACCGATTGCCATCTACCACCACGGAAGTCACACCGATTCGCTTTACAAAGAGGGCCGTCTGGAGGTCGTCCGGGATTATCTGAAGCTGGTCCGTGATCTTGGGCTCCTGGTGGGTGTGGGCACGCATATGCCTGAGATTATTGAGCATATCGAGGAGCACAACTGGGATGTGGACTTCTATATGGCCTGCCTGTACAATCTGAGTAAAGTTGAACGCACCAGCATGCTGGTCTCTGGCGAGAGAACCGAAGAGCCCTTTGACGATGCGGATCGGGAGATTATGTGTGACACTATTCGGAAGACATCCAAAACCTGTCTGGCCTTCAAAATCCTGGCTGCCTCTCGAAAGGCTACCACCCCGGCGGCAGTGAGAGAGGCCTTCGAGTTCGCCTTTCGCCACATTAAGCCTACAGATGCTGTGGTGGTAGGGATGTTCCCGAAGTACAAAAATCAGATTGAGGAGAATGCCAGGATTGTGAGAGAGGTAGTTGGTTAATTGGTGACTGGTGAGATTCTGTCGAAAAATACCGGAATACAGCCTTCAGGCTGTTACACCCTAAAGGGTGAATTCCGCTTACAACAAGGATTTACAGCATTAGACTAGCCAGATTGCGGTCGAAAATAGGTTATTCCTGAATTACGAACTTAA
>DAOVMN010000013.1 GCA_030630685.1 Thermoplasmata archaeon
AACGGTCAGGGCGGAATCATACTGCGGTGCAAGAGTTCGAACCATAATACCATCGAATACAACGATGCATCGGATAACTACGGCTCGGGAATATTCATAGGCGGAAAGAATAACATTCTCAGATATAATACGATATGCAACAATAAGGATGGCGGTCCTTACTCTGAAGACAGCGTGGGCGGCAGCGGTTACGGGGTCAACATAGGCAGGGGCGGCGAGTCGTGCGACAACACCCTGATCTCGAATGAGATGTGTGGAAATGACTATTTGGATATAAAGGTGGTTTCCGATGTTACCGGAAACGGGGGAGAGGAGAATACCTGCGATAGAACAGAGAACTATGACGATAACGGAACGACAGGGTGTACCTATGGATGTGAAGGAGAGACTATCGGCTGCGCAGCCGCTGACGGTACGGTTTATAAATGCGGTGACACCGTGATGAAAAGCTGCACATTCAATGGAAACATGAAATGTGATTCGGGACATGGCTTGATAGTCGGAGCAGATGATGTTACAATAGACGGCAGCGGGTACTGCATAGATGGTGTTGAACCCGGTGAATGCGGTGGCTCTGACTTGAGGAGCGGAATCTTAAGCCGGGGATACGATGATGTGACCATAAAAGACCTGGAGATCAAGCACTTCTGTCATGGAATTCATATAAAAGTGGATGAGGATGAAGGAAGAGGTGTAAACGAGCGCATAATAATAAAAGACTGCGAGGTACACGACAACGGCTGCATGGAGGATCCGGATGACCCGACCGCGGGCGACGAAGTGGAAACTCATGGAATAAAACTGCATGGGGCCTTTGACAGCACGATAGAGAATAATGATATCCATGACAACAAGGGAAGCGGCACGAGCTGCGAAGGCGGCGGCAACGGGATCTATTTGAAGGGAGCCCAGGGAAAAGGTGCGAATAACAACTTCATCGAGGATAACACAATCCACGACAATACAAAAGGTGGGCTCTTTCTTAAAATGGCGCCCGAATACAACACCATCACCCGGAACCAGTTGTGGGGAAACGGTCAGGGAGGGATCATACTAAGATGTAAGAAGAGCGGGCACAATACCATCGAACACAACAACGCATCGAGTAACTTCGGGACCGGGATATGGATTGGGGGTCCGGAGAATACAATCAAAAACAACATCGTGAACAATAACAGGAACAACGGTCCTTATACGGATGATGCTGTCGGCGGAAAGGGCTGGGGAATCAAGATCGGCAGATACGAAGCCGTTAATAACATATTGAACTCGAATACCGTCTGTGGGAATAAATTCAAGGGTATCGTCGTGTCCGGCGATGTTGGCAAGGATGGGAAAGACGGCACCACCGGTTCCGAGAATACCTGCGACTCCACGGAGAATTACAACGATAACGGAACATCAGGGTGTACCTATTCATGCGAAGGGGGAGAAGTGAAGAACGAAGCACCAGGGAATCCGACTTTTGCAGATGGTTGCCCTACTACCGGGAAAATCGGAACTTCTTGTACTTTCAGAGCCAACACAACAGATCCCGATGGAGATGAAATATATTATCTCTTTGACTGGGGAGACGGCACGAATTCAACATGGCTCGGACCCTTTGAGTCGGGAAAGATGGCAGAGGCGCCACACACATGGAATGAGACGGGAACCTATACGATCAAGGTGAAAGTCAAAGATACCTATGGGGCAGAAAGCGATTGGGCTGAAATGGAGGTGAGCATATCCAAAGCTAAATCGGATTCGGATTCGGAAATGAGCACCGCGACAAAGGCAGCGTTGATCTCCGCGGCTGTTTTAGTGCCGATAGCAGCAGCAGCAGCAATCTTTATGATTTTCAGGCGGAGAAGAGAAGATACGGAAGAGGAGGAAGAATGGGAGGAAGAGGAGGGGGGATTATGAACAGAAACACGAGATTCATGCACAGGCACAGATTCGAGGAACTGGAAGACGACCCGATGGAAGGAATCGCCAATCTCTTCGATGTGATGGTGGTCTTTTCCGTTGGTCTGCTTATGGCTTTTGTCACATACAGCAATCTATCGGAATTGATGACAGAAGACGATGTAACTATAGTAAAAAACCCGGGAACAGAGGACATGGTGATCATAACCAAAGAGGGTGATAAAATAGAGGTCACAAAGGTCACGAACCAGACATCGGAGGGCATGGGTTCGGAAGTCGGCACAGTTTATCGATTGGAAAATGGAGAGACAATTTATGTGCCAAAAGAGTAACGAAAAAACCACAAGGGGGACGGGTGAATCCACTGGAAGGATAGCCCCGGGCCTATCGCGATAATCGACATATCAGATAACGAAATGGAGCATTGATATGAATAAGAAACCATATTTTCTTTACATCCTGCTTGGTCTACTATGCCCGATAATTATCGGGATCTACTACATCAATGACATGGCATGTGTGATAGCCCTCCGTTCTCTGGTGATAGCAGCCATCATATCAACCACCTCCGCGATTCTTGCCATGAGAGAATATAGAGATGAGGCGGAAAAGGAAATCTGGCATCGAATAAGTTTCCTGATTCCTTTGATCGGAATCCCACTTATCGCCATCGGTAGGCTGATTCATCTTGGGCTTAACCAGGACTTTTTCACAGAAAGACTGCCCGCGTTCTTCACAATGGAATTATTAGCCGCTTCTCAATTCATCTTTGCTGTCCTGATGTTCAGGGGCCTGGTATTCAAAAGAGGGGAAGAAAGGCTCATGCCGAATATCGGGGTGAAGATCATGCGGTTCAGATTAGGGCTCCGGAATATTGGCAGAGACACGGAGGCGATCCTGAGGGATGTCGGAGTCAAAGAAGGACAGACCGTAGTCGATTACGGCTGCGGAATAGGAAACTTCACATTCCCGGCAGCGAAGATCGTGGGAAAGGATGGAACGGTTTATGCCATGGACATTCACCCGATGGTCATAAAACTGATCGACAGGAAGGTGAGAAAAGGGGGGTTCGGCAACATCAAAACAGTTCTTACGAGGAGGGAGACGGGTCTAGCGGATAGGAGCGTGGATATCGTTCTGCTTTATGATGTTCTGCAGATGATAAAGGACAAGGAGAAACTGATAAGGGAACTCCACCGTGTATTGAAACCGGATTGCATGCTTTCCGCCACCCCGGAGCACATGGATGCGGATGAGTTCATGAGAGTCATAACAGGGGATGATCTATTCACCCTCATCAAGCAGAAAGAGACGATATACAATTTCAGAAAAGTGGAGGCAGAATAAATGGATGAAAGCAACACGAAAACAAAGCTGATAAGCACAGCCCTAATTGGGCTCCTGATCCTGATGGCCGGTTTGGCTGCCTACTTCGTGGTCATTTCAGAGGATGAAAGCGAGGGG
Source organism: Thermoplasmata archaeon (assembly GCA_030630685.1). GTDB lineage: Archaea > Thermoplasmatota > DAOVMN01 > DAOVMN01 > DAOVMN01 > DAOVMN01. Next base: position 3,373 of record DAOVMN010000013.1, read on the forward strand.
GATGAAAATCCAGCGAGGGGATTTGTCGGGAAAACAAAAACATTCGGCTGCGGAGACACGATAACGGAAAGCTGCATCCTGAATGGAAATCTAACCTGCCCGCTAAATTCCACATGCCAGTTCGGTTTGATAATAGGGGCGGACGACATCACAATCAATGGTGCGAATTTCACATTAACCGGTCCCAGTGCCGAGATCGGCGGTTACGAGGCGATACATGTTAGAGGTCATAAAAATATCACCATAAAGAACCTGGTAATCAGAGAGTTCAACTTCGGAGTCTATCTCGAAGACGTGGAAAACGTTAGAATAGAGAACAGCGACATCAGTTACGGCGCTGGGAGCGGAATATGGCTGTTGAACTCCTCCGACAGTGTGGTAACGCACAACACAATAACCACAAAGAATCTTGGTTTCGAGGAACAGGGTCAGGGAATCCTCCTCAGCAGCTCCTCGAACAATAACCTGTTAGAATACAACGAGATAACGACAGACAGAGGCGGCGGGATATTTTTTGAAGGGCGATCAAACGAGAATAGACTTCACCATAACTTTATCTGCGGCAACTCTCGCGGAGATATCAGGATTGAAGTCGATTGCGTTGATAATTCTGGCGATTACAACACATTCAACACGGCATTAAATTATGAGGACACTACCAATGGAAATCCATCCACCTTTTCTTGCCCGTCCTGTTACGATGAAACCAACGGGAATCATTCGACGGGCAAACCAGACGACGGCAGCGGCAATGGCTCCATCGGCTTTGTCTCCAACACGAACTCGTCGAAGATATTTCACTGTGGGGAGAACATCACGGAAAACTGTACATTGAATGGAAACCTGATATGCAGCTCGACACACGGTCTGGTCATAGCTGCGGAGAATATTACAATCGACGGTAACGGATATTACATAGACGGCGCTGAGCCCGGTCCCTGCGATGACTTCAGCCCGAGATCCGGGATCCTGAACAGGGGATACGATAATGTGACCATAAAAAACCTGGAGATAAAGAACTTCTGCAACGGCATTTATTTCACCTACGATGACGGAAAAATGGTCTATGACTGCCTTATAGACAACTGCAGCATTCACGACAACGGGAACGACACCAGCGGCACCGCAACCATGGGGATCAAGTGGAGAGGGGTATTCGACAGCACGATAAGCAACTGCACGATCTACAATAACAGGGGCAGCGGCACGAGCTGCGAGAGCGGAGGAAACGGCATTTTCATATACGGCGGAGACGACAACCTCATTATCAACAACACCATTTACGACAACACGAAGGCAGGGATATTTTCAAAGATGAGACCGAGGAACAGTACGATTTCCGATAATCTCGTGAAGGGAAACGGGCAGGGAGGAATCGTATTGAGATGCAAGCTGTGCAGCGGAACGAGCATAACACACAACACCGTGACGGACAACACAGGCGCGGGCATCTATGTCGGAGGCCCTGGGAATACAGTCGCATACAACACCGTAACGAACAATAACGCAGGCTCTCCATATCAGGATGATGTGGGGGACAATCCGAACGGCATCAGGATCTCCAGGGATGCTGACAACACCACCCTGATTTCAAATACGGTCCTGGGAAACGATGAGGCGGACATATATATAAAAGATGAGCTGACAGGAACTCAAGGCTTTAATAACACATACGATACATACAAGGGACCGCAGGATCAAAGACCGGTCAAGGGAAAGAAAATGAGGACAGCAGAGCAGGGGGCACCAAAATCAGGTTCCACTTCTGTGACAATGGAAGAGATCACGGCCATGATGTTGATATTATTGGTACTGGTGGTGGCAGGATATGGATATTCTCGAAAGAACAAGTAAAATGCAGACAACAACATGCGTTCCAACCCGGATGACAACATGTATTCCAACCAGGATGACATGTATTCCAACCCGGACAACGACATGTATTCCAACCCGGATGACAACATGCGTTCTGGTCATGATCTCGTTGATTGGGATCGTGATGAGCGCGGCTGCCGGAGCGGAAGAAGGGGCTGGGAGGGGGGAAGAGGCAGATGGAGAAGAAGAGACAGATGGAGAAGATGGGACGAAGGGAGAAGATGGGACAAAGGGAGAAGAAGAGAGTGTGGAAAAGCTCAAGGAGAGGGCGGAGGAAAAAGAGAGTGAGGAAAATTATGGGGATGCCGGCATTCTGTATGACAGCATCGCTCTAATCTACAAAAATAAAACCGATTGGGACAATGCTGCAGAGTATTACATCATGGCAGGAGAGAATTTTATAAAAGGAGAGAAGTACGAAGATGCCGGGAAATCATATTCGAATGCAGGCGACTGCCTTTATGAAAAGGATGATTTTAATCGCGCTGAAAGATGTTATGAAATCTCAAAACATAATTTTGAAAGATTTGATCCGGATTATGATGCCTCCGAGCTGAACGAGAAGATCGAGGAATGCGAGGAAAGATCGGCAAAAGAAAGTCTGATGACTACCCTTTTAATCATTGGTATAGTTCTGGCTGTGATCAAGTTCTCGGCAAAAACCTCGATTGGATGTGCTTTCTCAAAAATAAAGAATAAGGAAATCCTGATAGTTGCTTCGATCTATTTTATCATAGCTTTAATAGTAAGTGTAATAATCGGCATAATAAGCGCTTCGGTTGTAATAGACAGGCTCATGAATGCCTTATTCGATTTTGGAGTCATGTTCGGCATGTTTCAATTAATAATCGCACTGCTTCTGATCGGTTTCGGACTCCGTACAATCAGTAAATGGAACAAAGGTAAGGATATCACAAGGAAGACATTCCTGATGATGGCGGCTCCCTGCCCAATCTGCACCTCAACTATCTTTATCACCTGCTCATTACTCGTGATCGAGGGAATGCATTTCATAAACGCCGGTCTCCTTGTAGGAGCCATATTTTTTGTCTCCATCTCGGGAATGACCTTTGCACTAAGAAAGATCAAAACCAAGAGGACTCCTTCGAGCCTGGGAGTAGTTATGGTATTCTTCGGATTGATATATTTTCTTACGATCCTGATCGTGCCTTCCTACCTCAAAGCGAGCAGGATGAACATTTCCGGGAGCGAGTTTCCCCTGATCGATACCATTCTCGTCTCATTCTTGGGGCTCATCCTTATTTCGACAGGATTTATTTTCAAGAAAATCGAGATTAAAAATAAAATAGAGAGGCTGTAAAATGGACTTTCAGGAAGAGCTCATGAGGATTCTTTTGGCGATCAGCAACGCGCTCTTGTATCCGGTTCTCATACTGCTTATAATTCTGGTTGCTGTTACATTCTTATTTATCGGAGAGCTTTTGGCAGAGTATGCAAACAGAAAAAAGAGGAGCACGGATGAGATCGACGAGGATGTGAAAAAGATAAAGAATGGCAGGAACCCTTTGTCTGGCCCTGAAAATAATCATTTGAGTATCTTCTACGGGCAAATTGCGAGACTCATGAGTGAGGATAACATAAACAAAAAGATTTTAACAACAAAGATAGAAAGACTGCTTCAGGACAGGGAACGGGAGATCGCAAAGAGGCTGGAAAAAACAAGAATCCTGATAAAGATCGGTCCGATGCTCGGACTAATGGGAACATTGATACCTTTGGGACCTGCGTTGATCGGGTTGAGCGAGGGGAAGTTGGAGGAGTTGTCGAGTAATCTGATGATCGCTTTCACCTCGACGGTTGTTGGTCTGTTGATAGGCGGCGTTTCCATGGTTATAACCTCGATAAGAAGAAGATGGTACAGGCAGGATATGGATGATATGGAATATGCTGCAGAAATATTGGTCGAGATGATCGAGGGGGAGGAGGTGGAGGAAAAAGCAAAGGGGAAAAGTGCAAAGGGGGAGAATGACAAACTAGAGAAAGAGGATGAAGAGGAAAAAGCAAAGGATGAGGAGGAAAGAGCAAAGGATGAAGAGGAGGAAAGAGCAAAGGATGAGGAGGAAAGAGCAAAGGATAAAGAGGAGGAAAGAGCAAAGGATGAGGAGGAAAGAGCAAAGGATGAAGAGGAAAAATTAGAGAGGGGTGAGAAAAGGGAAAAACACGATAATGAAAAACAAAGGCTCGAAATGAAAAAAAGGTGATTTGAAATGGAAAAAATCGTGATAGTATATTGGAGCGGCCTGGGAAATACCGAAATGATAGCTCGGGCCATCAAGGAAGGCATGGAATCCAAAGGAGCAGATGTGGTGTTGAGATCTGTTGATGAAGCATCACCCGAGGAGGTTAAAGAGGCAAAATGCATAGTCTTCGATTCTCCTTTAATGAGAAATAGATGAGCATTAAAAGGCGGCGAGAGGCTATGATCACTCTAAAGGATTCGATAGAGATAAAGGCAACACCAGAAAAGATTTTTGATTTTTTTACGCATTTTGAAGAAAATTACCATGTCTGGCATCCGGACCATGTAGAATCTCGCTGGCTCAAAGGAAGGGCGGAAGCAGGTTCAATTCTTTATTGTGAAGAATATCTACATGGGAAATTGCATAAAATGAAATTCCTTTTGACCAAAATGGAGCCGAACAGAAGAATCGAGTTTAGGCTTCTGTTTCCTATCTCAATGATTTGTCCAAAAGGTTCATTTATTATCGAGCCTAAAGAAGAAAGCTGTATTTTCACTGCCACACTTTCCTTTAGATTTGCTAAATTCTTTTTAAAGTTTGCCAAAAGTAGAGTTGAGGCTATTGAAAGGCATATGAGAGAGGAAGGAGAAAATCTGAAAAGATTATTGGAAGGGTGAAATATGGGGAATCTATTTTTGATAATATCTCTCATCTTTATCGGGCAGACCTTGGGCTCCTTGATCGGGTTAATTAAAAAACCAAAAAAAACTGTTTTGTACGGCTCTTTGGCATTCGCCGCCTCCATGATGCTCGGCATATCGTTCCTTCAATTGATACCCGAAAGCCTGAAGATTATCTCTTTCTATTTGGTAATCTCCTCTTTTTTTCTTGGAATAATAATCATGCGAATTGTCGATAGGATCCTGCCTCACATAAACCCCGAATTGATGAAAAAGGAAAAGCCATCTGTTAAAAGAAGCGTCACAATGCTTGTTATCGGCATGGCCCTGCACAATTTGCCTGAAGGATTGGCAATCGGGGTCGGGTTTGCTTTAACACCTTCATTGGGGATCATGATCGCGTTGGGAATTGCAGCACAGGATGTCCCTGAGAATGTCGCAACAATTGTCCCTTTATACGGTTTAACCAAAAAGAGGATGAAATCCTTTATCATAACAACCGGAACAATATTGTTTGAGGTGATCGGGTTTATCCTTGGCTACTATATTTTAGGGGAAACGCTAAATTTGATAGGAGTATCGCTTGCACTTGCGGCTGGTTTTATGGTATACCTCTCGATAGAGGAATTGATCCCTGCGGCACGGATAAAGGAAAATCCAAGAACGGGCGTCAGCGGTCTTATTTTTGGAGCAGCATGTGTTTTATTAATCATCCTTTTGGGGGGGGAATGGTAAAATGAATGAAATAATGGATCTATTGGAGAAATCAGGATATTCATGTAAAGACACCTTGAAAAAAGGAGGCTAAAAAATGAACCCGATAATAAAACTCGAAAACGTGTATAAAACATACAGAATGGGCGAGGTGACAGTCCACGCATTGAACGATCTCTCACTCGATCTCGATGCCAATGAACTCACGGTCATACTTGGTGCAAGCGGCTCTGGGAAAACCACACTATTGAATCTTATCGGCGGTATAGACAGCCCGAGCAAAGGAACGATCGTCGTGGACGGAAAAAATATTGGTAAAATGAACCAGAGAGAGCTCACGGACTACAGACGGAACAACATCGGTTTCATATTCCAGTTCTACAATCTCATCCCGAATCTCAATGCAAGAGAGAATCTGGAATTTGTTTTTGAATATGTGCTTGAAAACAATAAAGGCTCGAAGAATGCAAGGGCTCAGGAGCTCCTGGAGAAAGTTGGGTTAGGAGAGAGAGGCAGCCACTTCCCCCACCAGTTGTCCGGGGGAGAGCAGCAGAGGGTTGCCATCGCTAGGGCGCTTGCCAAAGACCCAAGGATAATTCTGGCTGACGAGCCCACGGGAGAGCTGGATTACAGAACAGGTCTAAAGATTTTGGACATTCTTTTATCCCTTTCAAAAGAGAACAGGGCGGTCATTATTGTAACACACAACAGGGAACTTGCCAGGATCGCTACTAAGGTCGTTCGCCTCAGGGATGGGAAGGTTCTGGATGTGAAAAAGAACGACACTCCGATACCCGTATCGGAACTGGAGTGGTGAGTGGATAAAAATGGAAAAAGGTGAGAAAAGTGGGAAGATGAATTTGTAGGGAAAAGGTGAGAAAAGTGGCGAAGATGAATTCGTAGGGAAAAGGTGAGAAAATGAGAAAAACACTCCTGAAAAAAGGAATCCGCGAACTCTATGAGCATAAAGTCCAGTACATCTTTCTGATAATAACCCTCGGTCTCGGGGTTGCGACATACAGTGCCATGTTCAATTCTACGGATTACAGGATAGAAACCTTCGACAGTAACTACGAGGAAAGCAACTTCATGGACCTGCAGGTGCAGTTCCAGTATGATGTGACAATGAATGAATCCGAGGTTTCCTATCTCCTGAATTCTTCAGGCATCTCTGACCAGTGCCGGGATGTGGAATATCGCTTGAGCTGCTCTGTTTTGGTGGAGCATTCCACAGAAAAAGGTCACCGCTTGACCAAAGGCATGATAATAGGCCATCATGCATTCGACAAAGAGGGCAGCCCAAGAGATCAGGATGTCAATACCCTATTATTTTATACAGATACGACCCCACATTTCAGCTCGAACAACTCAAAGGAGTGCTATATCGAGCATCACTTTGCCAAGAACTACGATCTCGATAAAGGAAAAAGTGTGATGGTATCGAGAGCCGGAAACGAAACAGAGTTGGCCATACTGGCGCATGTCAATGTACCGGAGTTCTTCATTGTGAAGCAGGAGCAGGATTTCATCAGTTCGGAGAAGTCATTCTGTGTCCTATGTATGCCGATAGAAACCGCAAATCACATCTTTGCCGGTTCCGCAGAAACCAATGAGACGATGATAAACGACTTGGTGTTCAGGTTCAAGGAAGGGGTGGAATTAGAGACCATAAAGGAAGAGATCCAGGCAGTGTTTGACAGCATTGGTGTCCCGATACGGATGATCGAGAAGGAAGAGAATCCTGCAAGGGCATTTATATGGGCCGATATCGAAGGTGATCAAAAGGTGACGGTGCTTTTCCCTGTTATTATCTTTATTGTCTCAGGAATCGGTCTTGCCATGACGCTCACGAGAATGATACAATCACATAAATCCGAAATAGGGATTTTCAAGGCCCTGGGGGTAAAAGACAGGGTGATACTCACATACTTCCTGATCATCGGGGTGCTGGTGGCAATCTTCGGCATTATATTGGGGGTGATCCTTAGCTATCCCTTGCATTCGTTTTTCAAAGGGATGACGGACGATTACTATGATTTTGCCATCAAAGAGGATTTCCTTAACACGAGCTATTATTTTGTATCCGGAATAATAGCCCTGGTAATTTGTATCGTTTGCACGCTGATACCTTCCTGGAAAGCGGTGAGGATCAGGCCCATCGATGCGATACAGAAAGAGGAAGGCCTGGCAGATTACAAAGTAGGATTTATTGAAAGGAAGATTAGTCAGATAAAGAGGCTTCCTGTGCCTTTGAAGCTTACCACACGGTATTTCTCCCGCAAGCCCTTCCGCTTTTTCACCACCATTCTCGGAATGGCCCTATCCCTGATGATAATCCTGAGCTTTTATTTGATGATGCACTCCTTCAGCGAGATAATGGATGATGCCAAAGAGTCGAATGAATGGGACTATGAAGTCCAATTGACGGGTTTTTGCAATGATACTATCTCAGAGCAGTGGACAAGAGTTGATGATACTATCGAGATCGCAGACCCGGGGATATGCCTTGCCACACAGTTAACGCAGGGTAATGACACAGAGGATGTGGTTATTTTTGCTCTCGATGATATCGAACGCTCATATAAACTGGATCTGGTCGAAGGAAAGTCCGATGATAAGGGGATAATAATATCCGGATACATCGCTGAGAAATTGGACATAGATGTGGGAGATAAAATCTATCTCACCCTGCCGATAAAAGAGGATGCCATGGTTTACAACCTTACGGATGTCCCTGTAATCATAGTGGGGATACATGATAATCCGATAGGGGAATATACATTCATGAACCTCAGCTTTCTGCAGGAGGTATGTAACCTCGATGGTCAGGTGAATGTGATCTATCTTCATGTCAGTGGAGGCGATCTATCCTTAGAAACAGAGAACATGATCATAACCACTCCGGGTGTGGCATCCATGAGCTCCTCTTCGGATATAGATGACCAGATCGATTTTATGTTCGAGATGTTCATGAAGATGCTCGTTATCATGTTAGGATTAAGCGCTATCCTCGCTCTTGCGATAGTCTACAATATGTTCATCGTCAATGCTGCAGAAAGAAAAAGAGAATACGCAACCATGAAGACCTTAGGGACCTCGCTGCGCCGCATTGGAAATCTGGTATTTGTGGAAGGTACGATTCTCACGATCGCAGGAATAATCCTTGGCACAATAATGGGATATCTATTAGCCTGGTATCTTGTGGTAATGAGGTCATCGGATGTCTTCGAGGGGATCAGCCTGGAACTGAGTTTTTCATGGTTTGGGGTTATTGTTGGTACTCTTATGATAATCGCAGTGGTCTTTCTTGTTTCGGTTCTAACCATTCATCGTATCCATAAAATCGATATCGCCGATGTCGTGCGGGAGAGAGGGATCTGAAAAAATGAGAGAAATGAGGAATGCGAATAGAATCGAAGGGGAAAAAGAATAGGATGCTGTATGAGAATCCGCCGCTTGTCTATGTTCAGGGAGTAAAAAGAAAACCTTAAAAAAGATGTTAGATTGATAGAGGTGTGATGATATGAAAAAGCCACAAACTTTAATTGTTTGGCTGCTTATCTCAGCAGCTCTATTTGCACTTTCAGTGCTCGCTTTTGAAGCAGGAGCAGAAGAACACGACCCCATCTACATAAACACTAACGAGGGCTTTAATCTCCCTGGAAATGGGGTGAGCGGCGGAACAGGCACAGAAAATGACCCCTACATCATTTCGGATTGGGACATTACCGCATCCAGTGCAACAGTTGGACAGGGAGGCATTCACATTGAAAACACAGATGCATATTTTATAATAAGAAATTGTGAGATTCATGATGGAACCGTTACAGGAAAAGACGGTATCTATTTTTCAAATGTCATAAATGGAAAAATCATAGAAACGGAAATAGACAATAATAGTGATGGAATTTATTTGGATTCTTCCTCAAACAACCAGATAACGGGCAACACCGCAAATTCAAATCATGATGGAATTTATTTATATTCCTCCTCAAACAACCAAATAACGGGCAATAACGCAAGTTCAAATGGTGGTGATGGAATTTATTTACATTCTTCTTCAAACAATAATACCGTAACCAACAACACCGCAAATTCAAATATGTATGGAATTTATTTATATGTTCAATCAAACGACAATATGGTATCGGGCAACACTGCAAATTCGAATAGTGAACAGGGAATTGATGTTCGTCATACCTCAAACAACCGGATAAGGGGCAACATCGCGAATTCAAATACCGGTGATGGAATAATGTGTTTAGGTTCTCCCAACACTTTGATAACTAACAACACCCTAAATTCAAATAGTGATGATGGAATTTTTATAACTATTTCCTCGAACGTCACTCTAACAGGCAACACCATAAATTCAAATAATTTCGGGATTCATTTATATTCTTCCTCAAACAATACCATAACCAAAAACAGTGCAAATTCAAATAGTGCCTATGGGTTTTTTTTAAGCTATTCCTCAAATAATAACACTCTAACCGGCAACACTGCAAATTCAAATGCCTGGGGAATTGATCTAATTTCTTCCTCAAACAACATCATAATGGGCAATGCTTTTAAAGAAAACAAGGATTGTGATTTTTACATACATGGAACCTGCAACAACAAAATTGAGAACAATACAGGTTCCGGAGATAGGCCGATTAAATATTTCAATCATTCTGTAAATTTAGGGAATGAAACTTTATCAGAGTTAATTTTATGCAATGCAGATAACTCGAATATAGACAATGTAACTATTGTTGGCTCCGCATCACTAAATAACAACGGAGTTTATGTGCGTGGAACAGAGAATTCAAGTTTTACAAATATAATTTCTTCAAATAATAGGCATGGAATTTGTTTACGTTCTTCCCCAAACAATAAGTTAACTAACAATATTGTAAATTCAAATAGATATGATGGAATTTTTATACGCTCCTCAAACAACCGGATAACCGGAAACACTGCAAATTCAAATGGTTATTATGGAATTTCTATAAGGCGTCCCTCAGAAAATAATACCATAACGGGCAATACCGTAAATTCAAATAATATGAGTGGAATTTATTTAAGAAGTTCCGCAAACAACGAGATAACGGGCAACACTGCAA
>DAOVMN010000032.1 GCA_030630685.1 Thermoplasmata archaeon
CGTGAGGTTCATGAATATAAGGTGCAGTTCATGTGGTATTCCTATTGTTGGAAGCGGATTCTCAAGATTCAATTGCCCTAATTGCGGTCAAGTTCAGATAAACAGATGCCGGCACTGCCGGGATCAATCTGTAAATTATACCTGTCCCGAGTGCGGATTTATGGGGCCATGATACCATGGGGAAGGTAGCAGTCACCTACAGGATCATGCCAACAGGAGTGGAAGACAACCTGGGCAAACTTGCGGAAGAGGTCAAGGGAATCATTGGTGCGGCTAATCTGGCAAAGCTAAAAGAGAGGCCCGTTGCCTTTGGTCTCAAATATCTCGAGGTCGTGTGCATAATGGATGATGCCACCAGCAACTCTGCAGAAATAGAGGCACGTCTTGGGGAATTAAAAGGTGCCCAGAGCGTTGAGATCACGGACGTTTATCTTCTCTAAGGGGAAAAGGATTGGTGGAAATATGGAAATCTCATCACAGCTTCAACAGGAAATCGCTCAATTCCAGCAGTTGCAGGAGCAGTATCAGCTATTCTCGGCCCAGAGAGCACAGATGGAATTTCAGTTCAGGGAGCTTGAAGGCACCCTGGAAAAACTGAGCAAGGTGGACGACGCAACCCCTCTCTATCAGGATATTGGGTCGATTCTCGTTAGGGTAAAGGAAAAGAACTCCCTTATTGAGGAACTCAATGAAAAAAAGGAGACCCTCAGCAGACGGGTTCAATCAATGAAGCAGCAGGAGGAGCGTCTTAAACAGCGTCTGGAATCCATGGGCACCGAGCTCAACAAGAAACTGCAAGGTGCCGGCATTGCCTGACCAAGCTTCGTGGAAATCATTATTTTTACACCAATCCCATGCTTAGGACCCGGATGACATCGAAGAACTGGAAAGGGACACATAAAATAAACCAATGCATTACACGCCTGAAAAGAGGTGAATGAAATGGCCATGATCGAAGGATACAATATGCCGGATGAGCTATACTACCACAAAGACCATGCCTGGGTAAGGCTCGAGTCCGATGGAACCGTAAGGGTTGGGATGAATGATTTCTATCAGAAAACTGCAGGCGACACGACATACATCGACCTTCCATTCGAGGGAGATGATGTTTCACAGGGAGAGACCTGTGGGAAGATCCAATCCGCCAAATGGGTAGGCAAGTTCGTCTCCCCATTATCAGGAGAGATCATAGAGGCGAACGAGGAACTTGAAGATGACTGCACCCTCATAAACAAAGATCCTTATGTCGAGGGATGGATAATGGTTCTAAAGCCATCCGATCTGGATGAGGAATTGAAGGAACTCATTCATGGAGAAGATGTTAAACCCTGGCTATTGAAGGAGATCGAAGAGGCCGAAAAACAGTAAAAGTGATGCTTCCTGCCTTCGCTTCGCTCGGAGCTTTTTGAGAAAAAGCTCCACCAAAAACTGTGCGACACTCACTCACTTCGTTCGTTCGGTCCCACTCGCTTCGCTCAGTGGCTCTTGCTCCCTTCGGTCGCTTTCGCTTCGCTCAGGGGTATTAGCGGGCCCGCCGGGATTCGAACCCGGGTCATCGGCTTCGAAGGCCGAAAGGATGGTCCAGACTACCCTACGGGCCCGGGAGAGGCGTTGGGCAACGGCCTAATAAAGATTTTTATGTGTCTCTTAGGCCTCGAATGTCTTGAAATCTGTAAAGAAAAATCTATAATGTAAGAACTGAATGCAATGAACGGTGTAACCAATGACCGGAATTGAGAAGCTTGTGAATCAAGTAAAATCCTTAAAAGAAAAGGGCCAGACAGACAGGGAGATCGCCTCTGAACTTCATCTTTCCATGGAGACAGTGGAATGGCTCCTCACACGAGACATCCAGAAAGAGCATCCACCTGCCGATGTCAAGATAGGATGGCGCTCCATCGGTGTTTATCCCTCCAGGGCACGTCACATTGCCGATATCATGGTGGACATCATCTATGAGGAGATCAAGAAACACGAGGAAGAGCCCGACATCGATTCCATTGTGGGCATTGCACATAATGGTGCATATTTGGGCACATTAGTGGCAGAGAGCCTTGATGCGGAATTCATTCTCTTCCGCCCGGATGCAAAGGAATTGAAGACCGGTATCTTTGGCTCCAACTATGCGGGGGTTGAGGGGAAGAACGTGGTCATAGTTGATGACGTCCTCAGCACAGGAGCCACCATGAGGCATGCCATCGAGGATGTAAAAAAGGAGAAGGGAAACCCATTGATGGCATTAGTGCTCGTGAACAAGTGCAGTGAGGATACAGTCAATGGAGTACCGCTCAGGGCTTTCATTCGTGCACGGGTGGTCACGAGATTGGAAAAATAATTCCTTTCTTGATGATAGACCCACTATGCTTCATCTTGAGGTAGCACCATGCACTGGGCAGATGTCACTGCAGAGGAACTATTGAAAAAAGGAAAGGACCATACGATAGCCACTGGCATTACTCCTTCCGGTCACATCCATGTCGGGAACATGCGTGAGATCCTTACTGGAGACCTTATCCACAGGGCGTTGAAGGAAAAAGGTGGACACTCCACACTCATCTACCTTGGGGACACTTTTGACCCGCTGAGGAAGGTCTATCCGTTCCTTGGGCCCAGCTATGAAAGATATGTCGGGATGCCCCTTAGTGAGATCCCATGTCCCTGCGGGGGGCACGAGAGCTATGCGATCCACTTCCTCGAGCCGTTCCTAAAATCACTTGAAAAATTAGGTGTAGAGCAGAAAACCCTCCTCACCCATGAGCTGTACAAGAACGGGGAGTATGCCGAGGGGGCAAAGCGTGTATTGGAGAACAAGGAAAAAATCAGGGAGATCCTTGAGAGGGTTTCCAAACGGTCCCTGCCTAAGAACTGGTTCCCCTACACCCCGAAGTGCGGGGAATGCGGAAAATTCGGAGCAGAGGTAACAGGTTACGATTATCCCTTTGTTCACTACACATGCGAATGCACACATAAAGGAAAGGCAGACATCCGAAAGGATGACGGGAAGCTCCCCTGGAGGGTGGACTGGCCCACAAGATGGTGGTTCCTTGGAGTGACCTGTGAGCCCTTTGGTAAGGACCATGGAGCTGCCGGGGGTTCCTATGATACCGGTACTGAAATAGTGGAGAAGATCTTTAACAGATCTCCCCCTTATCCGGTGATGTATGAGTGGATACAGCTCAAGGGGAAGGGAGCCATGTCCTCCTCCACAGGCGTTGTGGTGACCGGGGTTGAGATGCTGAATATCACGCCTCCCGAGGTATTGAGGTTCCTTATTGCAAAACAGAACCCATTCAGGCACATCGATTTCGATCCCGGACTTGGAATCCTGAATCTGGTGGACGAATATGACAGGTATGAACGCATCTACTATGGGGTCGAGAGTGCTCCCGACACCGGGGACATGAAAAGGGCATACGAACTTTCTGTACCCCAGGGCGAGAGTGCGATTCCCGAGGAAATGGCACTCCAGGTCCCATACCGCCATATAGTGACATTGGTGCAGTTGACTGAGGACATGGAGGAACTCAAGGCCCGAATAATGAGGACAGAGGGCATCGAAACCCTCGGTAGGGAGGCAGAAGAAAGGCTCCGGAAAAGAGTGGAATGCGCTCGATATTGGGTAGATTCCTTTGCTCCGGAGGGGGTGAAGTTCTCACTTCAGATGGAGATGCCGTCTTTTATCCCGTCGCCCGGGGAGAGGGAGTTCCTCGGCAGGCTGACCAAGGTCCTCTCGACCATCCCATGGGAGGCCGAGGAGGTCCACAAAGGGATACATGATACCAGCGGTGCTCTGGGGACAAAAAAGAGCTTTACGTTACTCTATCGGATTTTTCTTGGGAAGAACCGTGGACCAAGGCTGGGCTTCTTCCTGAGCAGCCTGGGTAGGGAATTCGTGCTGAAACGACTGAAGGAAGGAATGGAGGTATAGCATGACTGACAAACTTGTATACCTGCTAACGTCCATTCTATTGTTCACAAGCATCTTTTCTGCTTTGTCATTGAATCAAACAGCAATGGCAGAAGAGCCACCCGAACCAGCAGACTCGGACAACGACGGAATGCCCGATGGCTGGGAAGACGAAATGGGACTTAACAAAGAGGAATCATGGGATGCTTTCCGGGATTTTGATGGGGATGGCTTCAGAAATCTTGCTGAGTATGTACACAATACTCATCCCAGGAATGAAACATCATTTCCAGAGGTGAGGGATGAGGATGATTCTGATGGAGATGGAGTATGTAACTTTGGGGAATACAAGGCGGGAGCAGATTGGAATGACTCTTTAGATGTTCCTATGAATAAAGATACGGATGGAGATGGGCTTAGCGATGTATTCGAGCTGGGTTATGGGGATGGAAACAGTACAAATTATTCCAATGGAGTGGATTTAAATCCAATCAACAGTGATACGGATCGCGATGGAGCACAGAATGATTTAAATGGAGAGTTCCAGTGGGGGCCTAAATATTACAGGAAAGATGAATTTATAGAAATATTCAATGATGGCGATGAAGTAAAAATGGGCTCGAATCCACTGATACCGAACACTGCGGAGGCCTTTGAAAACAACTGGGTAATAGATAAGGGAAATATTTTTAGAGATATTGGTTCGATCACTTATGAAAATGGGACAATAAAGTTTGTTGGACTCTATGCCCCTGTTCCCTCACTTAAAGAAACAGGTGTCAATTGGGGGAGGTACCCAGCTTCAGGAGTCCCATCTGTG
Organism: Thermoplasmata archaeon; assembly: GCA_030630685.1. GTDB lineage: Archaea > Thermoplasmatota > DAOVMN01 > DAOVMN01 > DAOVMN01 > DAOVMN01. The sequence continues at coordinate 4,731 of DAOVMN010000032.1, forward strand.
AGATATGGATGGATTTTACTTAAGCACAATTGGCTAAATGCCTACGAAGTGGGTCATCCCCAAAACGGAACTGTTCAAAGGAACTTTGACACCGGATTTGAGATATATTACAATATGTTTACTGGTGGCATGCAGATAATCTATTACCCTCTGACGTCTTCAGCAAAAATTATCTATAATTGTGAAAACTATCTTTCATTCAGGAGTTTTATATATGAGAATGAGACATTGATTAACTACGTTAATAAGACATTCAAACAATCACAACTTGCGACAACGCATTGGTATGGAACTGATTTACCTCTAGTTTATCTTCCAAACCAAATAATTGATATAGAATTCTTTGGGATAAAAGAGAAAGATCAAGAAAAATATACTTATTTCCATATCGTTTTAGAGCGCGATGACTACGCCAATATCTTTAAACATGAACTTGGTCTTTTCCGCTTCGAAACGCAATTGCAGCCTGACGGAAATGTAACAAGCGTCGTTTACAAAGAAGAAGAAAACAGAATTTATTATCCCGCTGTTTTCACGAACAATATGGCTAGTCCTGCAACCATCAGCCACAAACTGGTTATCAATCCTTACTATCTTCAATTTCTGAATATTTCAAACATGAAAGTTCAATCAAAAGTATGGCTTTATCGGTATGATATAATAGAATACTACGATGTTTCCTATGTTGAATTCATGAATTCAATCCATGGAGAATATCCCTGGGAAGAGATTCCATGGAATGACATGATTTTAACAGAAAGCGAGAACAATACATTCTATTATGAAGCTCACTATCCAATAAGCAACACAACAAATCAAGAGTTCAATATGACATTCTTTTTCCTTGTGAATTTATCTCTGGAATTTGATAATGGTCCAAATTCTACTGCACATCAGGAGTGGATAGGAACACAGTTCGCGCCGGAGTTTGCGTATAAAGAAACCGTTCCTGAATCTGATGAAAAGAAATCCTTTTTTGCCGAAAATACAGAAATGTTTGTTGGAATTTCCTTTTTATCCGGGATTGTAATAATTGGAATGATCTTTGTAATTAAAAATGCAAAAATAAAAAGATGCAAAAATCCTGATTCTTTGGAAAAGGATGGTTCTAAAAAAACAGAAATCTCTCAAAAGACAAAAAAGGAGGAGGAATAATGAGTGTGCCGAGCAAAGTTCATAATATCCAGTTGGTGAAAATCCAACCTGGGGAACGATTAGCCGCCGCCATAGAACTGAACCCTGCGTGCGGGGGCGTAACGGACTGCAGGGGCTTCCAGGAGACCGATGCCGACATAGGAGCGATTACCCTTGTAGGGGGCGGGCTATGAGCTCTACTCGATACTTCGGAAATAGAAAGCACTATCGGACATTTATCGGACATTTATCAGACATTTTAGGCGAGTTGGCGATTAGTTGGGGATTGGTTGGAGATTTTGGTGATTATATGGCGAAAACCGATACCCGAGATCCGAGTCCATTCACAAGCAAATCCATCCTTGAAATTGTTGCAATGATAGGAAGTGGTCTACATTATCTATTGGGTCATAATTGGGTCATAATCGGGTCAAAATTGGGTATCGTTAGATTAATTTCCGATGTTGGAAAAACTCCGGTCAACTTCGGTCAACTCCGGTCAATTTTGACAGAGGAGGAGGATGAAAGATGAGTGCGCCGAGTAAACCCTGTAATATCCGGTTGGTGAAAATCCAACCCGGGGAACGGCATGAGGTGCGAAGCACTGAGTGCCGGTCAAGCCCGGATGGGTTGGCAAGGCGAGTCGCCGCCCCAGAACTGAACCCTGCGCGCAGGGGGGTAACGGACTGCAGGGACTTCCAGGGGACCGATGCCGACATAGGAGCGATTACCCTTGCAGGGGGTGGGCTATGAGCTCTACTCGACAAGCAGTGATAATGGCCGGTGGCGAGGGCACCCGCCTGCGACCCCTCACCCTCAACAAACCCAAACCCCTTCTCCCTGTAGCGGGAAAAGCGTGTATAGATTACGTTATCGAGGGGCTTTATCGGGCCGGGGTCAAGGACATCATAATCACCACCGGCTATCGGGCTGCCCAGCTTATTTCACATACGGGCGGAGGAAGCAGATACGGAGATATCGACATCACATATTCGATCGAGGATATCCCGATGGGTACGGCGGGCGGGGTGAAGAAGATGGAAAGATACCTGAATGATACATTCATCGTTGCCAGCGGGGATGTAGTTGCGGATATAGATTTCTCCGCACTCGTGAAGTTCCACAGAAGTCGGGACGCAGAGGCCACCATGGCCCTCACAACAGTTGAGGAACCCACCCAGTTCGGGATCGTAGGGGCGGATCCAGAGGGAAGGATAGAACGATTCAAGGAGAAACCCAAAGCCGAGGAGGTGTTTTCCAATCTCATCAATGCAGGCATCTACGTCATAGAACCCACGGTACTCGAGCTGATTCCAGAGAATACCAAGTTCGATTTCTCAAAACAGCTTTTCCCTTCAATGCTAAAGAGGGGCCGCGGACTCTTCGCTACCCCATTAACCGGACTCTGGAAGGACATCGGGGATCCCTTCGACCTGATAGAGATCAATCTGGTCATGATCGAACGGAAGGGTGGATTTGTCTCCCCGATCTCAAGAGAGGAGTTCAAGGGAGTGACGATCGAGGATCCATTTTCAGCAGGAGAGGAAACTAAAATTGGTGAGGGATGCAAGATCTCGGGTGCCGCACTTTACCCAGGAGCACGAGTGGGAAAAAATTCTGAGGTGGTGGAAAGCATGGTACTGGACAGAGCCGGAATCGGCAAAGAATGCAGGCTGAAGAATTCTTTTGTCGGGGAAGACGCAATTATTGGCGAGGGTTCGGTTCTCGAGCACTGCGTTGTCGGGGATGGCCAGGAGGTCCCTCCAGGTACCCGCCTCAAAGATGCCAGAATGCCGGAGGACTAAGATAGGTGACCATGTCCTACGATTTCATGGATTTTATCAGGGAATTTTCGCAGGCCAAATCCGTGGCCGTGCTAACAGGGGCGGGAATCAGTGCGGAAAGCGGGGTACCCACCTTCCGTGGCAAGGGTGGGATCTGGGAGGAAATCTCCATCGAGGAGGTGGCAACCATCTCGGCCTTCGAGACCAACCCGGTCCGTGTCTGGGAATGGTTCCTGGACCTGAGGAAAACATTCAAGAACTGCAGTCCAAACAGTGCCCATACCTCTCTGGCCAAACTCGAGGAGCGGTTTGACGACTTCACCCTCATCACCCAGAATATCGACAACTACCACCAGGAGGCAGGGAGCAGGAATGTGGTGGAGCTTCACGGGAACGCCTGGTGGAGCAGGTGCTGGAGCTGCGGGGCCAGGTTCGAGGATAAAGCACTTGGCTTCGACAGCCTTCCTCCGAGATGTGATTGCGGTGGAAGGCTCAAGCCGGATGTGGTGTTCTTCGGGGAAGCCCTACCGATAGGGGAGCTTGAGAGGGCCATCCAGGCAGCACAGCGATGCGAGTTCATGCTTGTGATAGGGACATCCGCGATTGTGGCACCTGCCACCTCCCTCCCGTACTGCGCATATCAGTCAGGTGGGAAAATCATCGAGGTCAACCTTGAGCCAACGGGCCATTCGTCCCTTGCAAGCCTTTCACTCTTCGAGCCTGCCACAAAGGCGTTAGAGAGGATTGTAGAAGCGATGGGGCTGGATTAGGGGCTTTTGGTGGGCTGCAAGGACCGGATGAGCTTCTCCTGGGAACCTGGCTAGTTGCCGGGTGCACGGGGTATCACACCCCCGGGGATTCCATCGAGTATACGAATCCCGAGTCGTGGCAGCTTGCCGGGGGAATCCTTGGGTCGTATGCGCTTTACTTGGCGGATAAGGGATTGACGCATCACTGCGATAACTATTTATGAACCATCCCCCATCCCAGTGCATGGCGTCGACCAGAAGATACAAGGACTACAAGATATACTCGTGTTTTGTCCTTAATCAACTGGTATCCGCTCTCGGGATAGACATATACCAGGACAACCTCGAGGATAAGATAGACGCCATCCTTGCACGTGCGGATTACAAGGTCACCAAAGCGGATGTCATGCACGAGATCAGGTCCAATCACAACATGACCAACAAGATCCTCTCCCTCCTTGAGGAGGATGGATTGATCACTATCCAACGGGATGAAAGAAGCTTCAAAATAATGATCACAAAAAAAGGTGTCCTCCACATTCGCGAGTTCAACAGGTTCTACCTTCGAATCTATGCCGAGCAGATCAAGGACCACTACAGATACCGGGGTGCCCCTCCGTGGGCCAGAAAATAATGGGATAACGATAGAACACGGATAGGCGCAGATTTGTACGGATAATCACGGATTTTTTAAGAGGTGAGGTTACAATAACGGACTTTTCTGACCGTTTTACAAATCAAATACGTCTCACTCAGTACCCCCGGCGGTCACACCACCTCATGACCATCCCCCCATCCTCCGCCTCCCGCTCCACAAAGGCCCCCACCTTCCCCAAATCAATAATTTCCAAATCTAAGAACATCAAACGACTACCATTTTTCAAATCCGTGAAAATCCGTTGCATCAGTGTTCACCCGCGGTCTATTCCTTCCAACCGTCAAACCATTCCCTAAGGCAGCCCCTCTGAAGATATCAAAGGAACAAAATCATAGCTCCCCTCGGTACCGGTAACCACCTGGACGGTATAGGGGAAATCCCCTTTTTTGCACTTCGCCACCCTCACCTCCTCTGTCACATGGCGGTAAACATTCTCGGGAAGTTCGCCCGTATCCCCTTCTGTCAGTGCCACAACCCTTGGGGGAAGACCAGTCAGGGCAGTGATGTCCTGCACCGCGTCCTCGAGAGCCCGGATGTCCGCGAGGGTCGGGGTGGAACCGAAGACCCTGAGAAAAAAGGCATAGCCTCTGCTCCTCAGCCCCCTTGGTAAGTGGGGACCCTTCAGTACCGGGGAGCCTTCCGGTATCCCCATATAGGCATCGAACTGGTGGATTCCTCCGGATCTCCCTTTGAGTGCGGCAGAATAGATAAAACTCTCGGGATGCTCGTTAATCAGTCGATCGAAAGCCCCGAAATTCTGCATCAGATAGTTCAAAAACCTATCAAAGGGGGAATCCCCGGCAGGGATGTGGGGGGTGGAAGCACTTTCCCTCACAAACCGGATGGCATTGTATCTTCTGGCGAAGTAATCGAAGAATCTGTAATCGAAATAAAGCATCCTAAGAGTGAAAAGCCCGGAAAGAAGGATCAGGAACAGAAAAATGGCCAATCGAATTCTCCCATTAGTTAGGGCACTCATAAACCAGGCTACCGATACCCCGAGCCAGAGCACCACGAAAAGGAGGGAGTACCAGAAGTTCTTCCGGATGTAGAAGGCCTTCTCGCTCACCTGTTCCGAAAGGTCGAAGATCGCGGAAATAGGATTCTCCATGGCACGAGGGTCCATCTCAGGAAGCCTGAAGGGTCCGCTAAGTCTATCAGAAATCCCTCCCTTAGGCATCACTCTCCCCTCCCAGCATTTGCAAACAAGGTCATCGGGTTGCAAAGAGACTTATTGTATATAAAACTATATGGAAAAATCTTGCATCACAATCTTTCATAAGACTATTTCATGGTGGTATAAATAATTCCGGGTATCTGGAAATCCATTGCCCTGGAGAACCGGGGCATCAGGAGGAATAAAAATGAATGAAGAACTTACTAAGATATTGACCATTGCCTTGGTCTTTATTGTCGGAATGGTATCCGCGGCTGCTGTCGTGCTGTCCACGGATGACGATGGAAAATCGAACGAACCCCAGGAAGTGGAACCTGTTAATCAGGCCCCCGTGGCCGCCATGTACGCGTCTTCCACCCTGGTCTATCCAGGGGATGAAGCAAGGTTCGATGCCTCTGCCTCAACGGACACGGACGGAGACATCACATCCTATCTCTTTGATTTCGGGGACGGAGTGAACGCGGACTGGCAGACCGAACCCACTGCGGAGCACATCTACTCGAATATCGGGGATTACACCGCTTCATTGAAGGTGAAGGACGATGACGGGAATGTGAGCGAGAACCGGATGGAGATCGTGATTGTGGTGCAGGAAAAGGTGCCGGAAGAAGTAATCACCACCTCCGCCCGCTCGATGGACAACTTCTCTGAAGTCTTTGGGTCGGTGGAATCCTCACCATTCTCCACCCCACCGCCAGAGGAAAGTCCGGTGGAGGAGCAAAAAGCCCCTGAAATGGAGATACCCGACCTGCCCTACGAGGATGTCACAGGGAACCCCGAACTTCCAGAAGCCTCGCCCTTGGAGTTCTCTGAGCCCGAGATGGACATCGAGGTCGAGGAACTTCAGGATGCAAACGCAGGTTACGATGTCTCAATGGAATGGGAGGATTCTCCTGATAAATTCAGCAATTCCTTAGAGGGATTAACTGACTCAGGGCCTGAACCCGATGAGCTGGAAAAAGACCCTGTCAATGAATTCGAGAAGGAGTTCGGTACCTTCAAACGCCATAATGACAC
>DAOVMN010000183.1 GCA_030630685.1 Thermoplasmata archaeon
TGATAGTTGTAGTAATCGTCGTCATCTTTCTGGTGTGGTTCTTCAGCTATTACAACAGGATAATCAAGCAGGAGAACCGGATAGATAACGCATGGGCTCAGATCGATGTGCAGCTCAGGAGAAGAGCCGACCTGATACCAAACCTGATAGAGACGGTGAAGGGGTACATGAAGCATGAGAGAGAGGTCCTGGAAAACGTTACCAACGCACGGACTTCACTCCTGAATGCCAAGACACCGCAGGAGAACGTCGATGCGGACAATATGCTCACTGGCGCCCTGAAAACCCTGTTTGCGGTTTCCGAGAACTATCCGGACCTGAAGGCAAACCAGAATTTTCTGAACCTCCAGGATGAACTGACCCACACGGAGGATAAGGTCTCATATGCACGACAGCATTACAATGACTCGGTTTTAAATTACAACAACACGGTTGAAACCTTTCCCGGATTTATCTTTGCAAATATGATGAACAAGAAAGAAAGGGAGATGCTGCAAATCCCTGTTGAGGCCAGAGAGTTGCCAAAGGTTTCGTTCGAATGAACACCGGGTTGTGGATAGGATGCCGGAAAGAATGCTCATGGAGGATCACATACAGAAGAACAAGCGGGATACCGTAATCATCTGCATGTTCATGCTCCTTCTCCTTTTCGGAGTGATATTTGCAATCGGTGTCGTGCTTGGTGTTCCGCCCGTCTTCGCCATGGTTATCGGGCTCCCGCTTGCATTATTGTATGTGGGATCAACATACAGTTTCTCTGTCAAAAGCGTTCTGTCCGCTGCCAAAGCGAGACCTGCCAATCCCCGTGTGCGGGAGGAGAAGTTGCTGATCTACAAGGTAGAGGAAATGGCCATCGCTGCAGGATTACCCATGCCCAGGGTATATGTACAGGATTCAGAGGATATCAATGCATTTGCAACCGGGAAAAAACCGGAAGAGGCGGTGATCTGCGCAACCACCGGGGCATTGAAATTACTGGACAAGGAAGAGCTCGAAGGGGTTATGGCCCACGAGATGAGCCACATAAAGAATTATGATATCCTCGTGGCCACGGTGACCGTTGGTGTGGTGGGCGCCATTGCCCTCATAGCCGAGATAGTGCTGAGAATGATCTGGTGGGGCGGCGGGGGAAGGGGGAAAAAAGGGGGCCATCCTGCAATATTGATAGCTGCCATCATCCTTATTATCCTGGCACCTCTATTATCCAGACTGACATACCTCTGGATCTCGAGAAAACGCGAGTATCTTGCGGATGCCAATGGAGCCTATCTGACAAGAAATCCGGAAGGACTCGCAAGTGCGCTTGAGAAGATCAAAGCAGACCTTCCCGATGACCCGAAGGGTTCCAAAACAGTGGCTCCACTTTACATTGCGAACCCCTTCAAGAGGTCTCTGAGGAACTCCATCTGGTTCACGCATCCTCCCATTGATGATAGGATCGCACGGCTGCGGTCGATGTGAAGTAATGAAAAAATAGAAACAATTCTCAGCCTTTTGATTTTGTTTCTGGGGACGAACCTGGTGATGGTTGCCGTATTTCCTTCCCTCCCTCATTCCCCATATCCACATTTCATTACTACCCCATCAAATCATGATTTTTCAGCAACTCCTCCGCCTTCAAGATATCCGGCGAAAGCACTCTATCCTCTACAAGGGGTGGCACATAATCCCTCAACAACCCCTTCGCTCTTTCCACGACCGGGGAGGACCTGAACTCCAGGAACTCCAGCCCCTGGGCAGCACATAAATACTCGATTGCAACGATCTTCCGTACATTGTCCAGCACTTCCGCAGCCTTCCGTGCGGCGATGGTCCCCATGCTGACGTGATCCTCCTGGTTCGCTGACGTGGGAATAGAATCGATGGAGGCAGGATGGCAGAGGATCTTGTTCTCCGAGGCAAGGGCAGCAGCGGTGTACTGCGATACCATGAAACCATTGTTCAGCCCGCTATCTTTTGTTAGAAAAGGTGGTAAACCCGAAAGTTTGGAGTCCATAAGGCGGGCAGTTCTACGTTCCGAGATATTCCCGATCTCGGCAAGTGCGATCTTCAGGAAGTCCATGGCAAGTGCCACCGGTTCCCCATGGAAATTCCCGCCCGAGATTCCGCAGGATTTACCGCCGTGTCCCAGAATAATAATGGGGTTGTCCGTTGCTGAGTTCATCTCGATCTCGAGTACTCCTTTGGCATAATTCAGTGTGTCCAGAACTGAACCGAGAACCTGTGGAATGCATCGAATGGAGTAGGCATCTTGGACGTGCAGGGGAGTACCCTTCTTTAGGCGTTCGCTGCCCTGAAGGATCTGCCTCATTTTCCCGGCAACCTCCTTGATCCCTATGTGGGGGCGTGCTTCCATGAGGATAGGATGGAATGCAGAATCATTTCCCTGCAGGGCTTCCAGGCTCATGGCCCCCACCACGATGGCATTATCCAGCAGCTTGGAGGCGTCATAACACGCCAGCGCTCCAATGGCGGTCATGAGTTGGGTCCCATTGATAAGGGAGAGTCCCTCCTTGGCCTTCAACACAACCGGCTCGATACCAGCCTTTTTCATGGCTTTTCTACCAGGCATCCACGTCCCCACACCATCAGCATCCCCGCCCGGGAACCTCCCACTATTGTAGATCGCCTCCCCTTCTCCTAACATCACCAGGGCCATGTGGGCCAGAGGCGCAAGATCCCCTGATGCACCGACACTTCCTTTCTCCGGGATAACCGGATGAACGCCTTTGTTCAGCATCTCAATGAGGGTATCCACGATAACGGGTCTGCACCCTGAATATCCCTTTGCAAGGGCATTGGCCCGCAGGAGCATTACTGCTCTGACCACGTCCTCTGACAACGGGCGGCCGACACCGCACACATCGCTCACGATCAGGTTGCGCTGGAGATTTTCGATATCCTTGTCCGATATCCGTACATTGCACAGCTCCCCGAAACCCGTCTGGATGCCGTAGGTGATCCTGCCGCTCTCGATGATCTCCTCAACCCGTTTCCGGCTTTCAACTATCGCTTCCTTGGCCCGCCGGGAGATGGTTACCTTAGCTCCACCACGGGCCACCTGCTTCACCATGTCAATGGTCAGAGAATTACCGTCGATTACCACGGTGCCGACATTCTGATTCATGGCGGCGTTTTTTTAACCGATGTATTAATGCCTGTCGGTTTTTTCATGACGTAAATCCGGATTAAACAGATGGAAAGCTTAATTATTCCATTCCAAACTCACCCCCAAAAACCCGGAGGACATCTCATGCGCAACATGCAGGACATCAAACACATCTTCAGAGCCTACGACATTCGAGGCATCTACGGGAAGGACATGAGTCCCGAGATCATGCTCAACATCGGAAAGGGCCTCGCCAGGTTCATGAAGGAGAATGACCGGAAAAGGGCCCTTGTCGGAGCGGATATCAGAATCACGAGCCCCACACTTTGCAGCGCACTTATCTCCGGCCTCACATCCGGCGGTATCCCTGTGACCTCGGTTGGGGTCGCCTCGTTCGGGACCACCCTATTCGCTGGATGGCAAAAGCATTACGATGTGATCGCCTACATCACCGCCTCGCATCTCCCTCCCGAATGGAACGGGCTCAAGCTCTACTACATGGAGGGACAGGGTTTCCCTGAGGAGGACCTCATGAAAATACGGGATTATGTGCTCTCGGGCGAGCTTCCGGAGCTTAACTGGGACGGGGTGGGGGACATGGACCTCCTCGATTATTCCAGGGAATATGTGGACTACCTTGCTTCCCGGTTCCCTTTGCAAAGGGTGATGAAGGTTGTCGTGGACTGCGGGAGCGGGAGCATGTCCCTTGTGGTGAGGGATGTTTTCAATGCCGTGGGAATCAATGCCGAATTCATGTTCTGCGAGGCAGATGGTCACTTCCCATACCGACCAAGTGAACCCACTCCGGAATCCCTGACTGCACTCATCGAGAGGGTGAAAACAACAGGAGCGGATTTCGGCGTGGCATTCGACGGGGATGGAGACAGAGGAGTGATCGTGGACGATTCCGGGCGCGTACTTTCTGCGGATCCCGTTGGGATAATCCTTGGCCTGGATCTGCTGCGAAAGAAGAAGGGGCTGATACTGGCGAATGTGGAATCCTCCATGGCGATCGAGAAGGTGCTCATCCCTGCCGGGGCGGAGGTGAAGCGCATCAAGGTGGGCCACACCTTCCTGACCCTGGAAGCAAAGGAACACGGTGCCATCCTGGGTATCGAGAGGAGCGGGCACATGATCATTCCCGAGATATACCTCTTCGATGACGCTATGATAATCCCGCTCAGGCTTGCGAAATTCCTCTCAGAGCAGGATAAAAAGCTGTCCGAGCTCGTAGATGATATCCCGAGCTTTCCCAAGCACACCACGAACTTCGAGTGCCCGGATAACGTGAAGTTCGGCCTTATTTCCCATCTTCAGGAGAAGTTCTCTAAGGAGTACGAAAAGGTCAACACCCTGGACGGGGTGAGAGTTGATCTGGAAAATGGGTGGGGCCTCATTCGTGCGTCCAACACCTCTCCGGTCGTAAGGGTGACGGTGGAGGCGGATTCCGAGGAGCACCTGAAGGAGCTTGTGGGGTACTTTGAGAATGAGTACAGCAGGGCCCTTAAGGCGGTAACCAAACACTAAAAGCTTTCTTGTTTTATCCCTTCGTTATTTTATTTGGATAGTTTTTTCACCATAAATCTCGTGGCCATAGAGTGTTCCTCGGATTGTATATGTCCCAGGAGTCACAGGTATTCCATTTAAAACCATATCATAATTTGGCTCGGCATAACGGACGCCATCTTCTTTCTGGATTTCTTCAATGAATGTTTCGGTATCATCTTCATGAACCCTGACCAGCAAAGATTGTCCATTTGCAAACCTACGTATTATGGTTCCGTTATATTTACTAATAATCGAATCAGCTTCGTCTATTGTACCACCAAATGATACTATTACTTCGTCAAAATGATCCCATGATAGGTTACATAGAATATACTCAGAATACGGTAATAATATTATCTTAGTCAATGCTTGATAAAATACACATTGCGGATCTCGCCAAACTTCGTAGTTTGAAGAATTATAGATATTCACATCCCATTGATGAGAGCTACCAAAGTAATATGTCACAGTTTCGTTTCTCGTGTTTACATATACTAATGAGAACTTTGAAAAACCCTAAACCACCCACAATAGATTTTCATTTATCTCAATAATAGTTAACTTTATCTAATTGAAACAACTTACCATACACATGAAACAACTTGACTCCTTTTTCATCAAAATGCACTACGATAAA
>DAOVMN010000210.1 GCA_030630685.1 Thermoplasmata archaeon
CCTCATGCCTTATCGACCCCTGTGGGGTCAATCGGAGCGAAAACAAGTTTTCACTCGGCATCCGTGTCCCTGGGTCTGGCCGCAAACGCAAAGTTTCGGTTCCTTATTCGCTAACCTGTAACATAGTCCCGTATCGAGATCTGGCACTATGTAAAATACACTCATCGAGCTCCTGCAAGTCCAAAGAAAGAGGGAAACAAACAATCCAATACACTCGCGAGGAAAACAACCAACGATGATAGAGATCACAAACCACTTGAAGAGAAAGACACTTCTATTAATCTTAAGGGACACGACCCAATTTTTGGAGGTATGATTTTTTGTGGATGAGTGACATTAGTTCAAGATCAAGCTCAAAGCACCAGAAGATTTTTTAATGAAATATCCGTTATCCATATATACATTATAATCAGAGGACGTGCCATGGGACCCAACTCGATCTTAAACAACCGAACCATATTCCATCGCCTTGGAGGATTCGAGGGAGCCGCTCATATCATTCTTCTTCTTTTCATCCTGACCATGGGATCTATCCTGCTCATCCTCATTTTCCCCACGACTGAGGGTATCGCCTGGCAGGACGAAGGCAAGATTCTCGACTCACGGGAATACCGGGACATCGCCCTCACCGACCTGGAGGATGACGGGGACATCGAGGTAGGCGGATTGCTCAAGGAACCCGGAGACCATGACCCCTCTGTGGAGTTCTTCATGTATTCCGAAGGAAGCTGGGAGCTCCGCTCTGGGAACATCACGCCCGCGGCTAATTACAAGGACCTGGCATTGGACGGGGGTCTCGTGGCGGTTGGAGATCTGGGCGGAAACGGTGTGAATGCCTGGTTTTATAACAGTATCACCCACGAGTTCGAGAAGAATGATCCTGAGTCCGTCATCCAGAACACCACACTCAGTGTGGCAATAGCCGACCTTGACAATGATGGTTGCCCTGACATCGTTGGTGGATACAAAACCCGGGGTATAAAGATATTCTATGGCACTCCAGCAGGCGGTTGGCGGAAAGGGGATTTTCCAAAGACCTCGAACATGGTGAAGGCGGTTTTGGTTGCGGACCTGAACAACGATACCCATCTGGACATCATCAATACCCACAAGGTCTGGGGCGGAGGGCCCGAGGATCCAAAGGCATTGGAGGTCTGGTACGGGGATGGAGAAGGGAATTGGGCCAAAAGAACCGTGTACTCGGACAAATCCATCGATTATTCCACGATCGCCTGTGCCGACCTCAATGAAGACGGATATCTGGATATCATTGCAGGTAGTGACAGCAAACAGGGGATCGACGAGTACCTCTACCAACCGATCGGCTCATATTGGAATAATAGGAAAATCTCTTCGAAAGGAAGCTATGCCTCCTTGAGGCTGGAAAATGTGGATAATGATGGAAGGCCTGACATCGTGGGTTGTAGATATGATGACGGCGGCGTGAATATTTTCAGGGGAGAAGGGGGCGGGAATTTTAGTGATGAGGATCTCGGACCCGTGGATACCGGGAGCTTCAGGTCTGCTGTAGTTTGGGATTTTGACGAGGATGGGCACCCCGACCTTCTTGCCGGCAATGGGAGCGGGTTGTATCGCTGGAGACAGGTGCTTCCCGAGATAAAGAATGTGAATTTCCCCGAGGTGATGTATGCGCAGCATGAGCATTACAACCTCTCCCTCGAGGTGGAATCCGTATCCCTTCTCGAGAACCCGGATAATCTTGAATATGTGAGGCTGGGAATCGTTCAGAACGATACCACAGTCTTCACACTCACCTATAACGGGGGTTCGAATGTCTTCTATGTAGAGGAAGGCCAGGATATGGTCTCCCTTAACGGAACCAACTCGAGCCGAGAAAATTCAGGTGAAGGAAAAGTAAGGGTGAGCTTCAATGTCGAATTCAAGTGGGCGATTCCAGACCTCTCCTTAGAGAACGGTGCAGTGGTCATGGCATACATGAAAGAGAGCAGTGGCTCAACAGGATGGGTGGAGGTCCAACCACAGGACTGGAGAATCGTGTCCTCGATTTCCGTGGGGAATCTCTCTGTGAAGGACGATACCCTGAATCCGGGGATGAGCACAGAGCTGAACGGAACAATCTATTACAACAGTTCTGACATCCCTGTGCCGGATGATTATATCTCACAGGTGAGGCTCTACATGAAAGGAAACGAGGCCCCTGCGGGCATGGCGAATAGCACATCTAACGGGCAGTTCCTTGTGAATGTAACTGTTCCAGAAAAAGATAGAGATTACATCTTCTGGCCCGAAGTTGACCTGAACAGGAGCGAGGCATACTCCTTTTCATTCCCTGAAACGAACGTGACGGTTCACTCGGATCTCGTGATGGTCACGGATATACGGATCACAGGGGGGAGCTATTACGACCTCAATACCAATACCTACTGGCAGGTATCCGGCGAATCTCTCACCTTCCGCATCTATGCCGAATACAACCATTCCAAACAGTTCTATGAGGGTGAACTCCGGCTCACCAACGGGAGCGAGATCTGGAATACTACAAATATGACTCTCGAGCTCACCTCACATACCCAGGAAACCCTCTGGCTCATTCTTTCGCCTGTGAACGACAGTGCCTTTAACAATTCCTACGGCCCCATGCTGGACTCCTCCGCCCTGGTCAATCCACCAAGGGCGGTCTGGGACGGTGAGGCCCCGATGATCCTGGATTTCACACCCGGCAATCTCCGGAACGGGAGCGAGATAAAGCCCGTGGATGCCAAGGTGTCCATCATTGTCTCTGAAAAGGGATTGATGGATAAGATCCGGGATCGGGATTTCGGAGGGATAACCACCTACTGGTCCATCATCCGAGATGTGAATACCACCATTAACGGCTCTGCGGAGATGAACTGGACATGGAAGAACGAGAACTACATATTCTCCCATTACCTCCCCCTCTCCCAGGCCAAGACAGATGATGTGGTGCTTTTCTGGTTCAAAGGGAACGACACCGTGGGGAACGAGCTTCTAAGCGCACTCTGGCCGGTAGAATGCACCGAGGAGGACCCTGCCACCATCCTCGTGGACCCCACACCGCCATCCGCCCCAACCAATCTCTCTAGGAAAGCGGGGGACGGCTATGTGGAGCTCAGGTGGGAAAAGAATCCCGAGCCTGATCTTGCGGGCTACAGGATCTATCGAAGCATAGATGGGGAACGGTACTATCTTATCTCAGGGGGTGAGCTGGTGAGGTACATCTATTTCAAGGACGAGGGTTTGGAGAACGGGAAGACCTATTACTACCGTATCACCGCTGTGGATCGGGCTGTCATCCCGAATGAAAGCAACTTCTCAGAGACGGCAAAAGCAAAGCCCGAGGGGAAGTTGAGCTTCAAGGAGAAAGCGGCCTCCATGGTGATGGACAACCTCTTGATCGTGTTCGCGGCAGTGGTGGGAGCTGCAATCGCGGGGGAGAGCGTCATCGTGATGAGAAAAAGCAAGGGAAAGATGGCCAAAGCCGGGGAGAAAAAGTTAGAGGCCGAAGAAGAGAAGATCAAGGAAAAAAGAGAAGTGGAAATTGAGGCTCAGGGATTTGCTCCACCCGAGATAGGGGCATTTGCTCCACCTGAGATAGCGGCAGGGCCCGAGGCCGCCCGGCAGCCTCAAACCACTCCTCTACCCATTCAACCGGATCTTTACCCTCCTATTCAAGGACCGTGTCCAGAATGTAACAAGCTGATCGTGCTGAAGGAGGGTGAAAGGTACTGCACCAATTGCGGGAGCCTGTTGAGATAGGAGTCCGGTATCAGCGGAGGCGGACAATGGGAAAAAAAGCTGTTATATTACTGAGCGGAGGGCTGGATTCGGCAACCACCCTTGCGCTGGCAGCAGAGGCGGGATACGAATGCTATGCCCTCTCCTTTGATTACGGGCAAAGGCATCTCAGGGAGCTTGAAAGTGCTGAGAGATTGGCCGAGCACTACCAGGTGCGGGAGCACAAGATAATCCCGCTCGAGCTTCCAGGGGCCCTGCAGTCCGCCCTGACCAACCCGGAGATCGAGCTTATAGAGGGCAGGGCACCCGAGGAGATGAGGGATATCCCCACGAGCTATGTACCCGCACGGAATACCATCATGCTGAGCTTTGCACTTGGATACGCCGAGGTGATCGGAGCGGACTGCATTTTTATCGGTGTGAATTCCCTTGATTACAGCGGGTACCCGGATTGCAGGCCAGAGTACATCGAGGCCTTCCAGGGACTCGCCAACCTTGCCACAAGGCAGGCCGTGGAAGGGAGGCCTGTGAGAATAGAGGCACCGCTCCTGCACCTTACCAAGGCGGAGATCATCCGAAAGGGGATGGAGATAGGAGTGCCCTATGAGCTCACCTGGTCGTGCTATCGGGGAGGAAGAAAGGCAGGAGGAAGCGAAGCTTCTGACGGCCGGTTGAGCCCGAAGGGCTCGATAAGGCATGAGCAGCCGGAGGCTGTGAGTGCCGTTCACCCGAAGGGTGATAAGGCCTGCGGGCGTTGTGATTCCTGCATACTCCGATTAAAGGGCTTCAAGGAGGCGGGTTACGAGGACCCCATTGAGTATGAGTGATCGAGGAGATTGATGGGCACTATTGTAGCGTTCTATTATCTGGGCTTTGATCGACGGGTTTAGAGGCCTCAGAAAGTACCAAGAAAAACATAAAATATGATAGCAAAGATGTCCATCAAAACATAACAAAACAAGGAGAGAATGATACAATGACAGATTACCCGCCCGTTTTACAAAGACTTCTAACCCTCGGAGACGGCAGTAAGCATCGAGATTGGCCTAACTATCTGGAATTAGGGATTGGTAAG
>DAOVMN010000381.1 GCA_030630685.1 Thermoplasmata archaeon
TGGACTTTTTCAAGAACGAAAGAATTTGTAGCCTATAAAACCCATAATGTCAAGTTATGATGCTGCAAGATCCTCATAATAGGCACCGGGAGGGTGGTCGATGGTAATATTAAATAAATATGTTGGTAAAGGTGATTAATGATGAGGATTGGATGGTCTTGGCAGGAAGATTAAGACTACGAAATATATTTCTATCACATTCGAACTAAAGCGGACATGCCCGATGAAATCCCATCCAAAACCATGGATAAAATCATGAACAATGTCATCGAACTCGTTACCATGGAGGAGCTTGCGGAGGTCATGAAAAAGCCTGATGGGCACCAGCCCACCGCCTACATCGGATTCGAGCCCTCCGGCCTCATGCACATCGGACAGCTCACCTGCGTGTACAAGGTCAGGGAACTCATCGAGAGCGGCTTTAAAGTAACACTTCTTCTTGCGGACTGGCATGCCTCCATCAATGACAAGCTCGGTGGGGATATGAAGAACATCCAGAGGGCAGGCGACTACCTGAGGGACGTCCATGCCGCCTGCGGTCTTCCAGAATCGGATAACATGAGGTTCGTGTTCGCCTCGGAGATCGTGGATAAGGCTGATTACTGGGAGAAGGTCATCAGGGTGGCAAAAGGCACCTCCTTCGCCAGAATGAAGCGCGCAATGAGCATCATGGGCCGCTCGGAGGACGAGGTAGGCATGGACTCCTCCAAGTTCATCTATCCGGCCATGCAGGTAGCGGACATATTCGAGCTTGGGGTGGATGTTGCCCTTGGGGGGATGGACCAGAGGAAGGCGCACATGCTCGCCCGGGATATTGCGCCCAAACTGGGTATGAAAAAACCCATAGCCATGCATACCCCGCTTATCTCCGCACTAACCGGGCAGAACCGTATGGACCCCATAGCAGGGAAGATGTCCAAGTCCGACCCTGAGGCCGGTATAACGCTGCACGATTCTCCGGATGATGTCGGGCGGAAGCTCAAGAAGGCCTTCTGCCCAATGGAGGATGCAAACAACCCGGTGATGGACATTGTCAGGTATCTCGTCTTCCCGTTTCACGATGGTATGAAGATCGATCGTCCTGAGAAGTTCGGTGGGCCGATTTATTATGCCACCTTTGAGGAGTTAAAGGCGGCCTACGGGAGGGAACTTCACCCCCAGGATCTGAAGAAGGCAACTGCGGAGTATGTGAACGGGCTTTTAGAGCCTATCAGGGAGTATTTCAGATCGAATCCAGAGAATTACAGGTTTGTGAAGAATCTGAGGGTTACTAGGTAAAACCCGCCTCGAATCTCATTCCCCGTTGTATATTTTCCACGCCTTTTCCACATCAGCGTCCTCGACTGTGATGGCCGAGATGGCGTTGCACATCCTCACGGCCTCTTTTAGGGATTTCTGGTGGATGTTCCTGCCAGTGGCGTTGCCCTTTGTTCCCCCGATGTGTATCTGTTCGTACAGTTCCTGAAGGAATTCCTTGGGCGGCCTTGATGACCCTCCGGCGCACACAACGTTCGTTCTCCCGGCAGCGGTCGTGATCTCCTTCAACATGGCGGGGTCCGACTTTCCGTCCCTCTTTGGCGCGTTTATCTTGACAAAATCCGAGCCAAGGCAGAGAGCAATGCCAGTCGCGCCGGCTATGAGGTGCGGGTCCTTTTCGTCGGGCACGGCCTTGCCGCGGGGGTATATCCACAGGACCACCAGAAGGCCGTCCTTGTGGGCCTCTAATATTGCTTGCTGGGCCTGCCACATCATCTCTTTCTCGAACTCGGAGCCGAGGTATATCGTGTATCCCACGGCCGCTATCTTCAAATGGCTCATATCCCTGAACTGCACGACCTGGGAAACAGTGCAAAGTTCGCAGTTGAAGGGGTCTTTCTGCGCCGTCTTTACCAGGTTGGTCTTGGAGTTGAGCTTGATAAGATATGGAATGTTCGGGTAGTCCGCACCGTATCTGGCGACGAGGCCCAGTTGGGTGGCGAAAACTCCTATTTTGCCCTGGCTGGCTATCCTGAACAGGTGTTCGGGGTCAGCGTCGTCGGGGTGTATGCCCTCACCGTAAAAATCGTTGTTCAGGTGTTCTACTTTCTGGTCTCCGGCAAAGAGCATCAGGTAGCCCTTGTCGTGGGTGACGAGTTTAAAGTTGCTCACATACGTTTCTTTTGCCTTTTCAGGCACATCAAGCGGTACTTTTACTTCCATTTCAATCGCCTTCAATGTTTTAGTCTATAGGACTGTGAGAAATTTAATTGCAATTGTTATTTAAAGGTTTCTGGGTGAAATTTTTTTGATCCTTCCCTGGTTCCTTTTATCCCGTACCCTCTTCCACTTTAACTTCTTAACCCCTTCGTTCCGTCTCTTCCACTTCAACTTCCTCACCCGCTCTTTCCGACTCTTCCGCCACCTCGATCTCCTCGTCCGAAAGCTCCACCTCTATGTCCTCCACCACTTCAACATCCGGCTCCATGTCCTCAGGTTTAGGTTTAAATGAATCGTAATCATTTTCTCTTTTCTCAGTGGTAACCTTTTCTTCCTCTTCTGTTTTCACCTCATTAGCTGACTTCAATTCTTCAGCTTTTTCCTTCCTGGGTTTCCATTCCTTGTTCTGATCTTTTAATTTTGTTTCAGTGGTTTCTGTGCTCTCTCCCTGCTTCGATTCCAGTTCGATAATTTTCTTTAGAAGAGCGATCTCACTGTCCCTCATTTTCCGGTACATGAACACAATCACTCCCAGCAGAACCACAGTGATTATCCCAAGGAGTACAAGACCGCTTTCGTCGGATTCGGATTCAAAGGCCTGAAGCGAA
>DAOVMN010000396.1 GCA_030630685.1 Thermoplasmata archaeon
AGCGGATGTGTTCGTTCTCCCGTCCGAGTACGAGGCCTTCGGCATAGTACTCCTGGAGGCGCTTGCGTGCGAGGTGCCCTGCGTTGCCACCAGGGTGGGCGGCGTGCCCGAGGTTATCAGAGATAGAGTAGATGGGTTCCTGGTTGAATACAAGGATGACGTGGCTTTGGCAAAGAAGATCAGCACGCTTCTCGCAGATCCGGGATTGGCGAGGAAAATGGGTGAGGCGGGGAGGGAGCGGGTGCGGCGGGAGTTCACCTGGAAGAGTGTGGTGGACAGGATCGAGGAGGTTTACAGGGAACTGGTGTAGGAAAGGGGGGGCGGGGGTGTCCCCACACCATAAAATCCCAAATGATCAAGAGGTTTCCAGTAATCTTTATTATCCGTAACAAGATGCCCCCTTTCAAAAACAGGGATGATTGCCATGAAGACAAACACCAAGCTCATGCTCGGATTCCTGCTCGTTGTTGCGGGGATCCTTATGTTCGCTATTGCTGGAAAAACCAGTGCTACTACCATAACAGTTGATGACGACGGTGAAGCAGATTACTCGAAGATACAGGACGCCATCGACGCGGCGGAGGAGGGGGACACCATCAGGGTGTATGCCGGGACATACGCAGAGAATCCAATAGTGAACAAAACGGTCTCGCTCATCGGGAATGGCAGCGAAACGATCTTAGATGCAGGCGGCCGCGATACCGATATGAACGGTATAAGCGTTCAATGGGACCTGTGCAACATAAGCGGCCTGAATATCACCCACGTCGACTATAGTGAATCGGGAATAGATATCTCGGCCAACTCCACCACCATCATGGATTGCATATTCACAGACGGTGGCAGATGGATACGTGTGAATGGGAACGAAAACGCCATCCATGGAGTGCTCATGGACAATGCAATCTGCTTCTGTGGAGACAACAACAGAGTTGAAAACAGTTCTACTCCTTCCATACAGTTCGAGGGAAATGGGAATGCTGCCATAAACAATATCCTGGAGGGTCATGGAAGAGGCTCCTGCGGGATAAATCTACGTGGAAATGACAATCTTGCGAAGAACAATATTCTGTCGGAGACCCTGGGAGTATTTATGGAGGGCAACAGGAACAGAGTCATCGGCAACACAGGCACGGGAGGGAGTCACGTTGCCTATGTTTATTCCGGCGACGATAACTACATTGCCCGCAATACCTGCAGCGGTTATTTCGAAACCGGCATAAGTGTGGACAATTCCGTCGGCACCATTATTGAGAACAATACCTGCATGGATGCCAGGGGCTCATGGTGTGAGATCTCAGGCATCTCCCTCAGCAACTGCAACAACTGCGAGGTGCGGCATAATACATGCAAGAATTTCACCGAATTTGGGATTCTGGTGTCCCATGGGGGCGGGCATGTTATCACCCATAACACCTGTGAGGCACTCACCTCTTTCGGGGACTGTGGAATAGGCATTGGTGTTACCGAGACCGAGAACAACAGGATAAAGCACAACCGGTGCGATAACAATAACAATATGGGGATTTTCCTGAGGTTTTGCAACCATAGCATTGTTTCACACAACACATGCAACGACAACGCCAATGGCGGGATAACCCTTTACGGCTCCAGCGGCAATGAGATATTCGAGAACAGCTGCAACAAGCATAAGGAAGGTGGCATCTACATTGCAAAAAATTGCAACGATAATAACATACACGACAATGATGCCAAGGTGGTGAAAGAAGGGGAGAAGAATGGAGATGGTTTTATCCCTGGCTTCGGGTTCATCTACACATTGATCGCTTTGCTATGTTGGACTTTTCTAACGAAAAGGGATTCCCAATAAACATCCAGCCCAGTCCAAAACTATTTATCCCCCTTCCATCTCCCAGGAAACATGAGTGATGAAAAACCAAGATACCCGCTCGTCATCTTCGACATGGACGGGGTGCTCACCGATCACATAAGCTCATGGATGTTCGTTCACAACCACTTCGGAGTGGACAACGAGGACGGATACGAGGATTACAGGCAGGGGAGGATCGACGATCTGGAGTTCATGAGGCGGGACATCGGGCTGTGGAGACAGAAGAAACCCGGCATAACGTGCGAGGATGTAAGGAGCATCCTCAACGGCGTACCTCTTATGCCCGGTGCCAACGAGGTCTTCCAATTACTCAAGCAAGAAGGTGTCAAAACCGCCATCATCAGCGGGGGACTGGAGCAGCTTGCTGAACGACTCCGGACGGAACTTGGAATCGACCTCATCCGCTCGAACGGACTTGAGACGGACGGGAACGGGGCCCTCACCGGCGAGGGGATCCTGAGGGTCCCGCTGCGTTCAAAAGAGGCCGTAACAAGGGAGGTGGCATCCGTCGCCGGGGTACCATTGGAAAGGACCGCTGCTATAGGGGATACGATGATCGATGCTACCATGCTCAGGATGTGTGCCCTGGGTATCGCCTTCGATCCCAAGGACGCCAGCACAAGCGGCAGCGCGGATGTGGTGATCCACGACAAGGACCTCAGGGAGATCCTGAAATACATCCTTTAATTATCTTTAGCTTTCAGGGAAGAAGAATGCTGATTATCTTTAGCTTTCAGGGGAGAAGAATACATTTTTTATCTATGGGATCGTTCAGGGGCTGGATCCCGCCCGAGCGTTTACACCATTGCAAGAGAGATGGGACTCCTTCTCCCGGGAAAGAGGGTTG
>DAOVMN010000362.1 GCA_030630685.1 Thermoplasmata archaeon
GGTAAGGAGTTCGTGGCCCACTTCCTGCGTGTGCGCGGGGTGGAGCAGGAGAAGGCCCTGAAGATGGCCTCCATTATCCTTGAAAGACTCGATCTTGGAAAGGAGATGAACAGACGCCTCGGAGGTTACAGCAGGGGAATGAAACAGAAGATCAAGGTGGCGGTCGCGGTGGTGCACAACCCGGATATATTACTCATGGACGAGCCTCTCCAGGGGACAGACCCGGAAGCACGCCATATCCTGATCCAGAACATGAAGGAATGGGCCAGGGAGGGAAAGACCATCATAGTTTCAAGCCACATCCTCAACGAGATCGAGAGGATGACCAAACGCGTGGTGCTCATCAACGAGGGACGGGTGTATGCGGTGGGGGAAATGGAACGGATTCGAGAGCTGATGGTCAATCGCCCGCTCACCATTCGCATAACCCCCGAGGGGCCGGAGAAGGTGAGGAGACTTGCTTCTATCCTGGTTGAGGAGCCCTCGGTGTCCTCTGTCAGTGTTTCAGGCATACACCTGATGGTTCACACCTCGGATGCCAGACGTTTCTATTCCGTTGCTCCGGGGATCCTCTCGGACAGTTCGGTATCCATCAACGAATTCATGCCCGTGGATGATAACCTTGAGTCGCTGTATTATTACCTCATGACCCAGAAAAGGTGGTAGGATTTGGCGGCTGAGGAGGAAAATCTTGTCCACTATTTCTCCATTATAGGGGGTGAGGCGCTTCCGAACTATCTTGTTCTCAAGACCATACCAGTGGAGGTGGAGCTAACCGCGCCCTCCAATGTCCTCCGGGAAGCCCATATAGAAGGAATCGAGAGATTCGCCATATGGAAGGAAGAGAACCGGGATGAGACCTCTCCCAATCTTCTCGACATCAAAATCGAGCTCGCCAGAAGGATGCTGAAGGGGTGCGAGCTCTGCGAAAGACGGTGCAGGGTGAATAGATCGGAAGGGGAGAAAGGGACCTGCGGCGTGCTCGAATCAAGGATCGCCTCAGAGTTCATCCACATGGGTGAAGAGCCTGTACTCGTTCCCTCGCATACCATCTTCTTCTCGGGATGCAACTTCACCTGCATTTATTGCCAGAACTGGGATATCAGCCAGAACCCGAAAGGAGGAATACATTATTCATCGGAACAGATCAATAGGATCATGCAAAAGAGGCATGCGCTGAACACCAACTGGGTGGGAGGTGACCCAACCCCAAACATCCCGTTCATCCTCGAGGCACTGGGAAAGGCAACAATAAAACGTGCGCAGGTATGGAACTCCAATATGTACCTCACCCGCGAGGCCATGAGCCTGTTGGAGAGGGTGATGGACCTCTATCTCACGGACTTCAAGTACGGGAACAACCGGTGTGGAGAAGAGCTTTCCGGGGTCAAGGAATACTTCGATGTTGTGTCAAGGAACCATCTTCTCATCAAAGGGAAGGACACCATCATTCGCCATCTTGTCCTCCCGGGCCATCTCGAGTGCTGCACCAGGCCCATCCTGAAATGGATCAAGGAGAACAGACCCGATGCCGTGGTTAATGTGATGGCACAGTATCATCCGGATTACAAGGCCCACAACTATCCCGGGTTGAACAGGCATCTGAGCTCACAGGAATTCAGGGAGGCGGTGAGGTTTGCAGGGGAGCTGGGGCTGAGAAGGACAGGGTAACCAGATGGTGAAAGGTGCGGGGAAGGGCACGACAATAGGAGCGGGAGCAAAATAGGGAGGGGAGGTTCCTTCTGGATGAAGCCAACGGAAAAGAAAGATATAAATAGATGTAAGTCATTGCGTTGCATTGGGTGACAAGATGTCTCTTGAGCAAGTAAGTATGAGGGTCGATTCGAGACTCTTAAAGGAACTAGACCAAATCGCAAAAGCCGAGTTTAAAAGAAGGTCAGATATTGTTCGTGATGCACTCGTTGCATATGTAAAGCGTGAGACTGAGATTCGTCAAATAAAAGAAATGGCAACAAAGCAATTTCTTGAAGGAAAGCTTGGCTTTGATGATTTTGCACGTATTGTTGGTTTTGATATTGCACAGCAGATAAAAGTGGGCAAAGAAACCCTTAAGGAGAGTATTGAGCGTGCTAAAAAAGACACAAAACAAAGTGCCTGAAACAATAGTGGTAGGAGATACAAGTGCTCTAATCTCTCTTGGAGTTGGTGGTGTACTTTCCAAATGTCTGGAAGTTACAAGGATTTTAGTTCCTCAAAAGGTGTACAGTGAATTGAATGAGATTTCCAAATTCAATGATGTCCATGGGAAAGCAGCAAAAGACTCGATTCAAAAGATTTCAAATGGAGATATCGAAGTTGTTGAAGTAAAACAAGTTGAGAAGATTGAAAAACTTGTCTCGTGGTATTCTCGTATTAATGAGGGAGAGGCTGAGGCTCTAATACTTGCTCAAGAGAATTCTATACCGATACTAATAACAGATGATTTCCGAAGTTTGCCAGATTTAAGAAGAGTTTCTGGGGAAGTTGAGATTCATCTTTCAATATATCTATTAGCTCGGTTGGTTTTGGAAAACATGATTACAATTACCAAAGCTCAAGATTCCTTAACCAAGATTTCAGAAGGAAGAACATGGGAAAGTGCTGCAATATATAACCTTGCAAAGAAATACATCGAAGAATTAAAAGAACGGTAGAAAATTGTCAAAAAGGGAACTCTTCGCTCCCTTCGGTCGCTCCGACCCTTCGGGGTGCATATAACAGAACCGTTAGCCGAAATGTCGCTTACCCTCTGGAGCTCACTAAACCCCCTCTTTTTTTTAATAGCCAGCATTCTGAATTGAACGGATGATAGGAGGAATGCCTTGCCAGCACTTCGTGCTGACCGGAGGTCACAACCTTCGGTTGCTCAGGCCTTGTCGGCCTTCGGCCCAAACGGCGCTCAGCACTTCGTGCATCACGCGTTAACA
>DAOVMN010000348.1 GCA_030630685.1 Thermoplasmata archaeon
AACAAGGACAATGACCGGGATATCACATATCTAATCAAGCCGGGGGATGTCCTCACCTTCAGAGTGAAGGTGGATCAGCAGGTAGATTACCAGTGGGAGGTGAACAAGGTCAACCAGAATAACAAGGCCAGCATGTTCACCTGGAAGGTTCCGGATGAGAAGGGCATCTGGGAAATTCACCTGGAGTGTAGTAATGAGCGGGGAGAGGCGCATAAGGAGTGGGTAGTATCCACTCTAAGTGGGCAGGAAGCCCCCGATCTGTTCGAGTATTTCACAGACGGCAGATTCAGAGACAGGAGTGGAACAGACCCTTGGGGGAGGCCGTTGAGGGAATGGAGAGGAGAGGAAGGTTACCAGACGCCTGAGGTAGTCCGGCGCTGGGTGGAGCCCCCGGCTGGGAGGGTTAGATATACCCTGCGCACGGATTCCGAGACTGCCTACGGGACATGGAAGCTCTGGTTTCGCTTTCCTATGGGCTATTTTGTCCCGCCCAACGGAGGATCGGGCCCCGGACCCAGTTCTGCTATGAGTTTATTGGAAGCAGCAGTGGGCACGCCTATCGCTATTACAAGGTATCTGATTCTCACAACTCCTTGTACCAGTGGTACTATCCGAGGCTAATATGGACGTCCCTGGGGGACGAGGATTCAGGGTTCAGGCACCGCAAGGGCTGGTATGGGGTGACGATTATCCGGACGAAGGAGGGGTGGTTGTACACCTATATCACGGATGTGGAGAGGGGGAAGACCTATTTTCAGTTCCGGGAGTGCGATCCCAGGGGGGAGGACTCGGAGTATGTGTTGATAGAGGCACTGGATCGCCCGCTGTGGGATATGTTCCCGGGAGTGACGGTGTATGTGGACGGACTGGAGATTTACCGGGATAAATACCTTTTCCCACCCAAACGGGCGTACTACGGGCGATATATCGAGAACTGGCAATGGAGGGAGGAACCTGTTGAGGATCCCTCAGAGACCTATTTGGAGGAAGACTGGAAGGATTTCCGCATGCCGGAGTTCACGCAGACGGAACTGGATCAGATTAACGAACGGATGCAGGTATCCTACGGAAAGGTTTCCTTGGCTCGGGTGAGGAAGTGGGAGACAGGCGAGTTAAGACAGATGCAAAAAAAGCGGCATCATTACCCTGTATATCGGGACGGGATTGTAGTGCAGGGAAGAGGGGTCACCTTAGATGATGTGGCACGGATGGTGAACGATCCGGCGCTGCTCCGATTTGATCCTCAGAAGCAGGCCTGGATTTGCACCACAGACCTGGTAGTGGATGAGGCGGCGGAGTTGATCATTCGGGATGCGAGTCTTCGGATGCACTGTGACAGGCCCGGTGAACACAAGATAGCGGTGATGTATGGGGCAACAGTGAGGATAGAACGGAGCACGATTACCTCAGATACGGAAAACTACTTCCTGTGGCGGTTCACGGGGACAGCTAACTACGGTTACGATTTAGGAATGGCCAACATGCATGTACTGATGAACTTGTCCTACGGAACCTTTGGCTCTTTTCTGGTGGAGGACTCCATCCTGGACAATTGCGCCTATATGTTCTTAGATACGCCCCGGGAATTGCGGCTTAAGAATGTGAAACTCACTCGCCTGCATATGGTAGATGCAGGCGAGTACTCCGCCAGCCCGGGCGAGGCCAGCGAGCGGAAGGAGTTCGTCCGGGGAGAGAAGGCTTTCTGCGTGTTCATCAAGAACTACGATCTGTTGCTGTTTGATCTGGATGGGATTCAGTTTTCCGGGACGGAGAGTCCTTCCGACATCAGTTTTCTTCTAAACAGTGAGAAGAATCGGTTGAACGTGTATAACTGTGATTTTGGGGAGGAGAGGGTGGTGGTGAAGCGGAGCGTCAAGATGGGATCTTTCTGGGCCAGCCGATGGCCGGAGTATTACCGAAGCGAGCTGGGGATGGTGAATTGCAGATTCAAGCGGCTGGTTGCTGAGGACGAGATGGCCTCAATTGTCCCGAAATACTATCTGGACGTACAGGTAGTAGATTCAGGGGGAAAACCCGTGTCGGGAGCGAAGGTGAGCGTGATCAACGAGGTGGATGAGGAAAGGTATCCTGCAGAGAACTTAGCTGTGGAGAAGCCAATACAGCGGTCGGGTTATCCCATTGCTATGGTGCATCATAATCTCTGTCTGGGACTTCCTTTGCGGAGCACGGTCACGGGGGAGGATGGACATACACCTTTGCCTGATGATAGGGAACATACCTTGATCGTGGCTGACTATTTCCTGGGCCAGAACGGCAAGAAAGAGTTCACCCATACTGTGAAGGTTATCTCCCCTCAGGGGAAAGAAAAGGTGATAACCGGGATAAGCTTGGATGAGACCTGGTATCGTGTCGATCCTATGAAACCAACCAGAACGATAAGAGTTGTGATGCCCTAATTTGAACTTATCCTCTTAAAGGGGTTGATCCCATAATCCACAAAGGGGGAATGCGAGAATGGATAAGACGAAGCAGAGTCAAGAAATAGAGGGCAGGGGGGTCTATATCCACCCGGACTTCAGCCAAGACCCAACCGAGGGCTTCAGACAGATCGAAGGGATTATGGCGAACTTGGCGGAGCATAACCTGAACTTCGTCATCCCATTGGCATTGGGGACGAGATGTAACGCTTACTACCAGGGTAAACTGAGACAGAACGCCTATCCCTGGGATGTCATCGGCAGGATCACGGAGGAGGCGCATCAGGTAGGGCTCAGGGTGTATCCCTGGTTCTGCGTGTTTCCGGAGGGAGAGAGCCATTTAGGCCCAGTGCTTCAGGAACATCCTCAGTGGGCGGTGGTGAACAAAGACGGCCAGGAGGTCGGCTGGGCGGATCCGTCCAAACCGGAGGCACGAAGGTTCGAAGTGGAGACGATTATGGAGGTCGTCGAGCATTACGATGTGGACGGGATCAGCCTTGACTATCTCCGCTACGGAGGGATAAAGGATGCGTGCTACTGTACCTACTGCCGCTCAGCGTTTAGGAAGCAGTATGGGGTTGACCCCATGGACATTGGGGAGGATAGCCCCTTTCTGCCCCATTGGG
>DAOVMN010000204.1 GCA_030630685.1 Thermoplasmata archaeon
AGATTTATTCCAAACTTTATGAGTTCTGGGGTGTAAAGATGGAAAAGATTAAAATCAATGGTGAAATCAGAGATTGGATTTATCCAAAAAATCAGTTAGGACGATTAAAAAACAATTGAAATATAGGCGATTCCTATGAAACCCACTCACAAAATCCTACTCGCACTTGTTTTCCTTCTTGCTGGCACCCTAATTGTTCTCCTTTCAGCCCAAGAAGTCAGCGCCGAAACTATCACTGTGGATGATGACGGCCCGGCCAACTACTCAAAAATCCAGGATGCCATCGATAATGGAGTTGAGGGAGATACTCTTTCTACCATTCGCTTTTATAGAGAAGATATAGCCACCAGATGGGGATAAAATCACGGATTCAAAACTCGTATTTGATTCCAAGGGATTTATTTCGATTGATGAAATGGAGACACAAATCACACAAAGGTTGTGGGACTTTTTTAATTACGCATTATCTCTTCCCATCATTAAATCGAAAAACATCAATCGTTTTATTAAGAAGCTCGACTGACAGGGACATTATGCGAAAAAGAATCTTCTATGCCGCCCCATCCATGCTCATATTAGCATTACTGTTTTTCCTATCACAGGGGACCGTTTCAGCCAACCCGGAACCGGAATACCATCCCTACGCAGAGGTAATTTCAGACATGAAATCGGTTGCTGCCAATAATCCGGATATTGTCACACTTCACAATCTATCGATGGAATATTCCGCCCCGCTGACACACCAGAACCGCTCGCTGCTCGCCCTGCGTATCACGGACCACGATGCAGACGAAAACGAGCCCGAGATTCTCATCACAGGATGCCACCATCCAAGGGAATGGATTTCCGTGGAAGTACCGTTACATTTTATCCATTATCTTGTAGATAACTATGGAATAGACCCCTATGTCACCTATCTCGTCGAAAACCGTGATATCTGGATCATCCCTGTGGTGAACCCTGACGGATATATCAAATCATGGGAGCAGAATGACCGGGACCGGAACTGGACCGGGTGGAGAAAGAACTGCCGTGACAACAACGGGGACGGAGTTATCGACAACAAGGACGGGGTTGACCTGAACCGGAACTATGGTTATGAATGGGGTTACGATGATTCCGGTTCATCGCCGGACCCTACATCCAATTACTATCGCGGTCCTTCTTCGTTCTCGGAGCCGGAAACCCAGGCAGTACGAAATCTCTCTCTTTTGCATGATTTCCATGTCTCGATTCATTATCACAGCCACGGCGAACTGAACATCTATCCCTGGGCATACGAGGATCTGGATACCGAGGATCACGAGACCTTCGTGATGATGGGGCGGCAGATGACCGATTACAATGGATACATTCACGGGAACTGTAACAATAGTGAAATATACAACTGCAACGGCGAGGCCACCGACTGGTTCTACGGCGAGCTTGAGAGCTTTTCATTCACTATCGAACTGGGCTCCTCGAACGACAGGTTCATCCCCGACGAATCAAGGATTATTCCGATATGTGAGGAGAACCTGCAGGTAAACCTTTTTGCCTGTCTTGCAGCCGACATGCCGGAGAGCATGATTTTTCAGAACGACCCGGAAGAATCCTCGGAATCCTCTTCCATCTGGGGGTACTCCGGAACCGGTGGTAACTGGACCATTATCGATGAAGGAATAATCGGTGACCATTGCTGGCATATAGAAACGGAGGGCATGGAAAACACTCATGCCGAACTTAAGCTTAATTTTTCCCTCACATCCTCCAAAGGAAACCGGTATTTGACATTATGGAATAAATACGATATCTCTGCAGGTGCGGAGCTGAAGATTTGCCTGATAGACGAGTCCGGAAATTATGAACTCGTCGAGAAAATCGGTTCCGGTGCAGGGGCGGGTCAGCGTGGGTTCCGGGGTCAACAGGATCAACAGAGTCAACAGGGTCCACAGGATCAACAGGATTCGGGTTGGGGGATGTCCGTCTATAATCTTACACCATTCCTTGAAGAGACAGAGGGAAAGAATATTTCCTTCATCCTAAAATCCGATGGTGGTGGGACAGGAGACTACTGGAATATCGATGCTGTCAGAATAACCTCCGAATATCCCGAGGCATCAGGAAACATAACTCTCAGTGGGAAGCCAAGGGCACATATCGATGACATTTCTCCAAATCCAACACCCGACACAGAAACGGTCAGTTTCAAAGGACACGGAACGGACGATGGAAGGATCGAGAGGTATTTATGGCACAGCAGCATAGACGGCCCGCTTTACAACGGCACCAATGATTCATTTTCCAAGAACAACCTCTCGAACGGCACGCATACCATTTACCTGAAGGTCCAGGATAACAACGGTGTCTGGTCGGAAGAAGTAAGCACCACGCTCGCCATAAACGGAAAACCGAGAGCGACGATCGAGAGCATCACACCTAATCCCGTTCTTGAAGGAAAGGAAGTTACCTTCACCGGCTCGGGAACAGATGACGGTACTATCGAACGTTACCTCTGGCTTGCAGGTTCGGACGTACTCTCCAACGGCACAGAAACCTCTTTTTCGCTCTCCGACCTCTCTGCCGGGACCCATACTATCAAACTTAAGGTGCAGGATAATAACGGTGCCTGGAGCGAAGTGGTCAGTGTTGGTCTGGAGGTCAAGCCGGATGCTGACGGGGATGGTGCTTCCGACGAAAATGACGCCTTCCCGGACGACCCAGCAGCCTCGAAGGACAGCGATGAAGACGGGTATCCGGACGAATGGAACGAAGGGAAAACCAAAAAAGACTCAACAACCGACCTGAAACGGGATAAGTACCCCGACGACCCGAAGAAATGGGAAGAGGAAGACGACGATGGCGGATTCATTCCAGGCATGACCGCACAGTTGGTTCTGATGATCCTGGCGATAGTGGCGATAGCCTCGGCACGACAAAGGATGTGATCATTTTTCTCTCTGTAAGGCCAATTTGTCTTTGGATGTTATTCTTGAGTGCATGGCCTCAGAATGTGCCCATTATTCTCATTCGCTAACTTGTAACGTGGTCCCAACTTCAGAATAATGGTGGGGTTAAACATTATATACCTCTTTAATCGTGTCTTGCCCCAATCTTACCCCCGAAGTTCACAGGATCGGAGGAGCAGCATGACAGATGAATTATTGATTTCCGAAGAAACCTTTCTGACCTCTGGTGTCCATATCGGCACACAGCAGAAGAGCGCAGACATGATGCAGTTCATTTACAAGGTCAGGAATGACGGTCTTTATGTACTCGATATCAAAAGAACCAACGAAAGGATCAAGTTAGCCGCGAAATTCCTCGCACAATACGATCCAGAGGATATCCTCGTGGTTTCCGCCAGACAGTACGGTCAGAAGCCTGTGCGGATGTTCGCCAAGATACTGGGAACAAGGGTTATCCCTGGTCGATTTATCCCCGGAAGGCTCACCAACCCAATGATCGAGGATTTCATCGAACCCAGGGTCATCCTTGTGACGGACCCGGCAGCGGATTCCCAGACCATGAAGGAGGCGATCAGCATCGGGATACCGGTTGTGGCATTATGCGACGCTAACAATCTCACCAGGTATGTGGACCTGCTTATCCCTGGGAACAACAAGGGCAGAAAATCCCTGGCCCTGATCTATTACCTTCTCACCAGAGAGATCCTGAAAGAGAGGAAGGTCATCGAGAGCGACAGCCAATATCTTTATAAACTGGAGGACTTCGAGGCTACATTATGAATGTCAGACCACCCACTGTCGAAGACAGGTTCTATCCTGGCGATAAGCGCGATCTGAATAGGATGCTAAGGGAGCTCTTCCAAAAGGCTGGGGGCCTTCCTAAGAATATGGACGGCCCATCGGTAAGAGGGGTGGTGGTGCCCCATGCAGGTTATGTTTACTCCGGTGCCACGGCTGCCCGATCCTTCAGGGAAATCGCAAAGGGTTATAAGAATATTGATTCATTTATCATTATGGGCCCCTTGCACATGGGCCTGGGTGCCACAGTTTCCCTTTCAAAGATGGATTTCGAGACCCCCCTCGGGATAGTCAGGAACGATCAGGAGCTGGCAGGACTCCTTCTGAATTCGATCATTCAGCATTCTGAGGAGGCGCATATCCTGGAACACTCGATCGAGGTGCAACTGCCCATTCTCCAGTATATCGCCGAGGCTGCGGGTAGGGATTTCTCGTTCGTGCCCATCGCAATGATCTCCGAGAACTTTAAATCTGCCGTTGCAGTAGGAGAGACCATCCATAAGGCTGTTCAGGAGTCAGGAAAAAGGGTAGTGGTTATAGCGAGCTCGGATTTCACTCATGCCGGCTCCGCCTA
This sequence comes from Thermoplasmata archaeon, assembly GCA_030630685.1. Lineage (GTDB taxonomy): Archaea > Thermoplasmatota > DAOVMN01 > DAOVMN01 > DAOVMN01 > DAOVMN01. The sequence continues at coordinate 4,321 of DAOVMN010000204.1, forward strand.
TGGCTTCCTGCCCTGCCCGAGGAACCAGCTCATCGACTGGATGTACGAGCACGACAGCCTGGCCCTGGACAGGATAAAGGAACTTGATGTCAAGGGGTTCATTGATGTCAGGAATAAACACGGACTCACCATCTGCGGAAGCGGTCCCATTGGTGCCATGCTTCACTATGCCCGTCTTTCGGGTGCCGAGGAAGCAAAAGTATTGAAATACACCACCAGCTACGAGGCCTCCCGCTCCCTGAGCGGAGTGGTGGGTTATGCCAGTGTTGTGGTGGAGTAGACAAAACCAAGGGATTAAAACCAAGGGATTAAAACCAGGGGATTGAAACCAAGCGGTTTTACATTCGCGACGGCTTGGGAATCCGGCTGTGGCGATGTGCCGGGAAAAAGTTCGGCGTCATCACCGCGAGGACTTCGCAGATCGTCGAGCGTCGTGCCACGGAGCTAAGCCTGGACGTGGTGCGGCAGGGGTTCGAGATCAAGCTGCCCGCCGTGGAGGAGGTGCTCCGCGAACTGGAACTTGCCCCGGAGCAGGTTTGCTACATTGGCGACGACCTGACCGACCTGTCGGCCATCCGGCTGGTGGGCCTGGGGGTCGCCGTGGCCGACGCGACGGCCGAAG
>DAOVMN010000409.1 GCA_030630685.1 Thermoplasmata archaeon
TGATGCTCTGCTACCTCATGGCGATCCCGTTCATGCTCTACCACCTCTTTTCCGGGGCTGTGACCTTCGCCCTCCTTGTGGCACCGGTGACCAATCAGCTCCACCAAACCCATCTGTTCGAGGATCCCGATCCGATGGCCATGGCTGCCCTGGATTGAGTTTTTACCCGATAGGCAGTGTGGTTACAGCACTTCTAAAAAACCTGAACGTCCTGAGCGTGAGAAAGGGAAGGACGAGAAAAAAGGAATGATTTCACCATTCATCCCATGAGTTCTATGATGGCCTCGGCAATATCTCCGTCTGTTTTCTTCAGAGCTGTTCTGGCCTCGGCCTCGGAAACGCCTGCCCTTTCCGCCACCAGCTTGATGTCCTCCAACGGGATTGCAGGTCCTTCGCCTGTGCCCCCGGCCATCTCCTCGGGTTCGCCTATGACTTGGTAGGTCTTCTGGCCCATGACATCCATGGCGGTTACCGCGGGATTCCTGAACACCAAGGTCTTTCCGGGCAGCTTCATCACTACCTCGGTGACATCGAGTTCCTCTGTTTTCACCTGCTTCTTGAGGCGATTCATCATTCTTGGATCCATTCCTGGGATATTCCTGCCTCTGGCCATTGTATCATCCTGAACCTAAGAGGCTATTATTTTATTTAATCCTTTCCCGGTTTACCTGGGTGGTGGGAAGAAAGTAAAAAGTACACGGCTTCATTATTCCCTTTCTAATATCGATCGAATCCCGCTTATCCGGTCCTTTTAGTACCTTACAAATAATTTTTGTGTTTTTCTGGCAAAAATATCTCACCGCAGAGAACGGCGACTACGACACTTTGGTAAAACTCTGTGCCGCTCCGCGACCTCTGCGGTGAAATCGTCGTGGTGTTCCTGTGGTCGTTTCCCTGGTTAGTTCCCGCTTATCCGGTCCTTTCAGGCTGGAAATGGAAAATAAAAAAAGAAAAAAAGTAGGGGACACCTACTATACTTCCTCTTTTTTCAGGAAACAGAGTATCCCGCCTACGACTACCAGGATGCTGCCGATCAGGCCGATGTAAAGTCCAATCCCGACCTTTGCCTCTGCATCGAGGCCTGCTGCGTCATAAGAGTCATTTCCCTCGTCTACATCATCCTTTACATCCATATAGTCGAGGCCGACAAGTATCAGGGCAATAATGCCTAAGACCAGCAACACTATGGGCATGTATCCTTGGAGGAGTTCGAAGTTCCTGTGGATTATCGCACCTACAAGGCAGAGAATCCCAAACACAAGAATGATGATGGGATTGGGGCTGACATTGTCTCTTGTATCCGAGTCCATTCCTGACCAGGATTCATCAATGTCTTCCCCCATAATCTCGCCTTCAAGGCTTATGTATGTGAGGAACACACTCACAATCAGCAAGATCGCACCCACAAGGGCGAGAATCTTCTCCACACTCATGATTTCTTCCATATCGAATATACCGTCGTTACTCATTGCTAATCCTCCTCTCGCCGTTAGTTTGTCTTACGGCAGAAGCAAAAAGGGACTGCAGGCATCACTTATAAATATTTCCCGATTTTTTGGATGATATCCAAGGAATAAGCTTACCTTAATTTAGCTTCCACTTTTTTCATCCTCCTCTTCCTTCCCGCCCTTCCCCTGAAGCCTGTACATTTCCACCAACTCCCCGCAGGTGGTGGAGGCCTCCGGTGCCTTATCCTCCCTGGGATGCCAGGCCCATACCAAACTCATTTATTCCATTCAGCCTATAGTAATTCAATTCTTGGTACGGCTTTGTTAAAACAAGAAACAGCAAAAGGTTAATAAATAATAACTAATAACATCTATTAACAAAGGTGAGAATCATGGTCTCAATAACTCTACCTGAAAAGTTAAACGAAGAAATCGATGCGTTGATCAATGCAGGTTACTATAACAACCGCTCAGAATTGGTGAGGGAGGCACTTCGATTGTTTTTCGCTCAAAAAAGTGAAATTAGGCTTGTTGCCGCTATCGAACTGTATCGACAAGGGAGGATCACAATCTCCAGGGCAGCAGAGATCGCAGGCGTTTCCTTCGAGAATATGAAGTCGATTCTCGCTGAAGAAGGAATTCTTCGCCGTGGAAAAGCAGGTAAACCAGCAAGAACAAAAGAGCTTGAAGAATTTCATTGAGATTAGTTTCCTCTCACTCAAGGATCGATCGAAGGACATTTTGGTGGGCCTTGGAAGGACTGCTTCTTCTCATGACCTATACCTACAAACTACATAACAAAATCCATTATATAATGAAAAGCATCATGTAACAAAATCCATTACATATTTTCTTTGGCAGATAGAACCTTATTGATTAACGGATGAAGAAATCAATCCTTTTTTCAATGGTAGAAGTTGCTGATCCAATAATTCAGTTAATTGAAAGAGAAACTCACTATTCTTTGAGGTCCATCTAACAATCTCAACAGAATATTCCTGTTGTTTCCCTTTCCGTTCAAATTGATAGGCGAGAAGTATAGTGATATTCTTTGCAGGTATGTGAAAACGTTCTATTGTAATAGAGCTTAATCCTTCAGAAATGAGTAACGGATAATTAATCCTATCAGCA
>DAOVMN010000062.1 GCA_030630685.1 Thermoplasmata archaeon
TGACACGTGCAATTTCTGCACATCATTGTGGCACAATATGTTCTGGATGGGTAGAAATTAATTTTGTCCCACAGCCCCTCAATGGGTTGTTTTCTCTGTCATACGCACGAACATGCACGCAACGAGTCGTAAAGGCAGGAATATTTGCCACTTCAGGGAATACCTTAATATGGTCTAAAGGGCCCAATTCCGGCGGTTTATCAGTACTTCTATTAAACCACGTCTGAAAATCGAGTTCTCTTTTGACTTCTCCCATAACTTTTTCAAGCTTTTTCATTAGTTTTTCATCTCTTTTGGCGTTAGATTTTTCTTCACATTCTTTCACTTTTTCTTCGACTTTCTTTGATAGCTCATCCATTATTTCCAGGAAAGCGGGCCAAAATATTTTATCAGGTTTTACTCCCTTTCTAAGTGGAGATTTTTCTAAATGGGGATACTCTATTATTCCTTCTACGAAGTCCGTATTCCATGGAGGTCTATCGAATTCTTGCAACTTAGTTATATCATTGAAAATTGGCTCCCCTTTAACATCCAACCTAATCTTGCTCCCTGGCTTTGCCTCGTGAAAATACAGTGTTGCTTCCACTTTGCCAAATCCCCTGTATTTGTAACTTTTCTTCTCCTTAGGATGAGCCTGTTCAAATTTCAAACATTCCCCTGTAAATTCTATCGGTTTGACAGTCTCTGTAAAAGACCCATCCTTTACAACAATTTTCAACTTCTTATTCGCTAACAACTCACTGCGCTTATTTTGAGCTAGGTACTTCACAAGATTCTTACTCTTGATGGTCATTGGGTTTATTAAAGTGCAAGTTACCCCATACCCATCTCTGTGATCGCTGAAATCCCCCTCTTCCTTAATTTTTACATTAAGTCTATCCGACTTCAAAATCAGATTACGATTCTTAAACATCTTGTCAAAATCAGGATCATCAATTTGTTTCCCTTCTTTACTACTTTTTGGGGATATTCCCTTCTTGGTCTTATTGACTATATGGAGTTCGTCACAAACCGCTCTGAACCCTTGAATACCTATGCAGAACTGTCCCCTTGAAAGCCCCTTCGCTGTCCTAGCTATGTATTCGTTACTGTACTTCTTTATTGAATCCCCAATGTGTTTCCTGTAATGTTCAAAGCTTTCCAAAAAACCGAAACCATTTCCACCTATTACGATTTTTTTTATTCCTCCTTTTTTAGAGCTTTTGCGGAAAAAAGTTATGTTTATTTCTGAAGCATTGGCATCTAATTCATTCTGTACTATCTCTGAAATGTGATATAGTGGGTCTGTGGTTGTTGCTGATATTATATTTAAAAGCGTTTCCAGAAGAATGTTGGCTTCACCCTCTAAGCGAAGTGTTTTGCTCATTTTTATTTCACCCCTTTTTCAAACTCATATTTCGTAAAGAAAATGAAATCAGAGAATTTGTCCTCATCATAGAGAGCTTTAAGGAAGGAGATAACATAACCAACATCTTTTGGAGATATCTTTTCTCTTACTTCTTGTCTATCTTTAAACCCAGAATCCCTAAGTGACAAAAGTTCATCTGCTAAAGCATAAAAAGCTACAGCAAATCGATTGGAAGGACTCATGTCCCCATCGAGAGAGTGGAGATGTTTTCTATTCTTTTTTGTGTATTTTCTTAGGGTATCCAATTGTTGTTGAATAATTTTTGTAGCTTTATCAATCTCTTCAATGTACTCATTTAATGGAATCCTTTCATGTTTGCGAGATAGTATTTTATCAGAAGGACTTAGCTCTGCCTCATCAATTTCTAACATCTTGATTCCTGTTACTTCGAAAAGCTTTTTCCTAGTAACCCCTTTTGGGAATTTTCTCCCTTGAAAGAACCCTTTAAACGTACCTAATGGTACGCCTAAATACTCAGCCATCTCTCTTTGAGTCTTCCATCTATTTTGTTTGGAGAACCATTTTCTTAATTCTTCTGCAAAATCCATATATGATCTTTCTTCGCCAGGATAAAGTGAAGTTTTTCTTGTTTTTTGTTTATCAAACTCGGTCATGATTGCAATCTTTTGAAGAAGATTATCTCCTGCCCGTTTCCATCCATTTATGATATTGTTAAGGTGGGAGTAGCTAATATGCAAGTATTGTGCAATTTCTTTTCTATTTTTGAATACGGTCTGATCTTTCAACCATTCCCGAAGATATTCAATAATTTCGTCTTCTTTCTTTTTCTTATAGTTACTCATGTTATTTCCTCCTCATATCGTCTAAGAACTTCTTACCTGTCTCAGTAATTTGATACTCAGATTTGATGCCTTTCTTTATTATTTTGATTAAACCTAATTCATTTAATCGGCTTATAACCCCCGCTCTTATGGTGTCTGCCTCTGAAAGTGAAAAACTTCCATCTTTCTTGCCAATAGCAATATCTGGATAGGTTCTGTCAAGGTACTCTTTCGTAGGATTAGATCCATCTTCAGGAAGCTTTTTTCCCGAGGCAATGTACTTCAGGGTAAATTCCATCAGATTAATCTCAGATTTCTTAACCTTTTTTAACATAGTAATAATAAATTGGACCTCGTTATCACTTAGTGTAGGAGTTGACGGCGTTAAATTAGTTGGGTCTTTATGAAAAACTGGCGAACCTAATACTGAAAAATTCAATCCATTCTCTGTAATCCCAAATTCAACTCTATTAGATGATTTTTCTTTTCTAATTGCAAGAAAACCTATTGCTGCAGCCATTCCATATAATTTGTCGTTTCCATCAATTCCACCAATGAACTGTTTTTCATATCTTGTCATGCTTTTAATATCGTTTTTTGGAAAGCCTGTCGAAAATCTTTCACCTCTTGGTCTATGTAAAAGTTTGTCAATAGCCTCGAAGTGTTTCCTAGTTTCAACTGCTTGTTGTAATAGTCTGTTCATTACAATATCATATCTTAACCACGGCTTCCCTTCCTCTGATGCCAGTTTGACAACACCTAATGTAATTTGCTTTAAACACAAATACTTATTTTGGGTGCCCCAAAATGGAAAATCGTCGTGGATTTTCATGGCATTAACAATCATATCTTTGGGTAATTCTGGAGTTCCTTGCTCTTTCTTTTTTTCCTTTAAGGTAACTTTTGTTGATTCAACAGGTGATTGGATCAATGATTCAAGTGTAGGAATGTTAGAAACTCCACTTTCGAGAGCTATTTGATTTTGTATTGACATTGAGACAAAATTCGAGATCGAAGATATTTTGTTCTTGGATAGCAACATTTCGATTCTGTCCAAATCTTTCTTACTAATGTCTATTAATACTTTCATAGTAATGGCAACGCAATAATGATATTTAAGCTTTTTCCCAGGATGATTCTACTAATATTAGTTAGAATATAGTAAGTAACTATAAAGAGGCTGTACGTACAAAGCAGAAGGGATAAAAGTGAACTAAGATTGAATAACCCCCCAAGATCCTCACTTGCCCGAAAGGGGGCGCCCTTCCGGCATTCAAAGAGGAATAAGGAAACCCAAACCGATGGCAGGGGGACAGAACGGGGGGGCGGGGACCAGGAATGGAGAGAACGATAAGAGAAAATGGGGCCCGTCTATTTTGAGATTGTTGGATACCAAATGATATGGTAGTAAAAACCGCTGAGACGCTGAGGCAGTAAGAACTGCCAAGTTCTTACTTCTGTTTGAGTGCGAATGAGGAACGAAGTTCCGAGTTCCGGCTGAGTGCAAAGCACTCGGTAAGGAAGCCCTCGATAAGGACCGCAGAGGGGGAAAAGTGAGGTTCTCCGCGTACTCTGGGCCTCTGCATTCGGAAAGCAGTTCCGAATTCCGATTGAGGGCAAAGCCCTCGATAAGGCGGTGAATTTTTTTGAGTAAGTAAATCACTCGGTATCACTCGCATTCCAAAGATCTGTTTCTCTACTTCAACGTTATACAAAATAATATATACGGTAAGTTGATTGAGGTGCCCTTCCGGCCGTATAGGTATTGGGAAATAACGAAGTGCCGGTCATCTAAAAGATCATGATTTTGATCCCCATCGAGGTGATTCATTGGCTCGCGGATTATTTGCAGCCCAGCAGATCGAAAAGAAGCATCGTAAATTCAGATGGAACGACAGATACTACAAACGACGGGTTCTCAACCTGAAGGTGCGTTCCGACCCCCTTGAGGGTGCACCCCAGGCACGTGGTATCGTGTTGGAGAAGGTTGGTATCGAGGCAAAGCAGCCCAACTCGGCCATCCGTAAATGTGTCAAGGTCCAGCTCATCAAGAACGGAAGACAGGTTACCGCCTTCGCACCCGGTGATGGGGCCATCAATTTTATTGACGAACACGATGAGGTATTGATCGAGGGCATCGGTGGTAGGTTGGGGAGATCTTATGGTGACCTTCCCGGCGTGAGGTTCAAGGTGATCAAGGTCAACAATGTCTCCATGCCCGAACTTGTGCGGGGCAGGAAGGAGAAGCCCATCCGGTAAGGGAGGAAGAAGGCATGGAAGAGAACATGGAACACAAGGTAGAGAACATGGACGACTATGAAGATAATTTCGGGATAAAAGAACTGCTGTTCTCAAAATACGACCTCTCCGAGGTAATGGTGCACGACACCGGCCTTGCACGATACATCAATCTAAGGCCCATCGTGGTCCCGCATTCCGGTGCCAAGAACGCCAATGTTATGTTCGGGAAGTATAGGATGAGCATTATCGAGCGTCTCATTAATAACATGATGAGGTCTAAACACTACACGGGAAAGAAAAGCAAGGCCTATGCCGTGGTCAGGGAGGCGTTCGAGATCATCGAGAAGAGAGGAAAGAAGAATCCTGTGCAGATTTTTGTTGATGCTTTAGAGCAGGCCGCACCCATGGAGGAGATCACAAGACTGAGGTACGGGGGTATTTCTGTACCCAAGGCCGTGGATGTCTCCCCCTCCAGGAGGCTGGACATTGCCCTGAGGAACATCTGTATCGGGGCTAACAAGGCATCATTCAAGAAGAAGAAATCCATAGCCCGGTGTCTTGCCGATGAGATAATGACCGCTGCAAGGGGAGACCTGGGCAGCTTCGCGGTCTCAAAGAGGGATGAAAAAGAGAGGGTAGCCGGTTCTGCGAGATAAACAGAAGGAAAAACAGGTTCTGTCGGGAACGTGAACGTATGGGACGAAGGGAAGACATGATGAGGAAGGCCAAAGGCCTGTTGATCCAGCCAGATGCTATCAGGAACATCGGGATCGCCGCACACATCGACCATGGAAAAACCACGCTGAGTGACAACCTCATTGCAGGGGCGGGCATGATGTCCGAGGAGCTGGCGGGCAAGCAGCTTGTGCTCGACTATGATGAACAGGAACAGGCCCGGGGGATCACCATAAACTCGGCCAGCGTTTCCATGGTGCATACCTATGAGGGAAAGGACTACCTTATCAACCTCATCGATACCCCGGGACACGTTGACTTCGGTGGTGATGTGACCAGGGCCATGAGGGCTGTGGACGGTGCGCTCATCGTGGTCTGTGCGGTGGAGGGTGTTATGCCCCAGACCGAGACCGTGGTTCGCCAGGCACTCAGGGAGAAGGTGAAACCCCTCCTTTTCATCAACAAGGTGGACAGGCTCATCAACGAGCTCAAGGTCACCCCGGAGCAGATGCAGGAGAGGTTTATCAAGATCATCATGGATGTGAACACCCTTATCAAGAAGATGGTGCCCAAGGAGTTCAAGGACGAGTGGAAGGTTGCAGTCGAGGACGGCACTGTTGCCTTTGGTTCGGCTTATCACAACTGGGCCATCTCGGCCTATTACATGAAGAAGTCCGGTATTTCCTTCAAGGACATCTATAACTATCTTGCGGAGGAAAGGCAGAAGGAGCTGGCGAAGAAGAGCCCGATTCACGAGATCATTCTCGACATGGTGGTACACCACCTTCCAGGCCCGAAAGAGGCTCAGAGATACAGGGTACCACACATCTGGCAGGGTGAACTCGATTCCGAGGTAGGAAAAGCCATGATGAATACCAGTGTAAATGGCCCCTTGACCATGATGATCACCAAGATAATCATCGACCCCCATGCGGGTGAAGTGGCCACGGGGCGTGTGTTCAGCGGGAAGGTGGAAAGGGGTCAGACCGTTACCGTGGTGGGGATGCCCGGGACCAACAGGGTTCAGCAGGTGGGTTTCTTCTTCGGTGCCGACAGGGTGCCCATCGATGTGGTGACTGCTGGAAATATCGCCGCGGTGACCGGACTGAAATCCGCGGTGGCGGGATCGACCGTTTCCTCCATCCCTGAAATGGAGGCCTTCGAGAAGATGGTGCATGTTTCCGAGCCCGTGGTTACGGTAGCGATCGAGGCAAGGCACATGAAGGACCTTCCCAAGCTTGTGGAGGTACTGAGGCAGGTGGCAAAGGCAGATCCCTCGATTCAGGTGACCATTGACCAGGAGACGGGCGAGCACCTGCTTTCGGGCATGGGCGAACTTCATCTCGAGATCACAGAATACAGGATCATCCATGAGAAGGGCGTGGAGATCAAATCCTCACAGCCCATCGTTGTGTACAGGGAATCCGTGGACGGATCCAGCGGACGGGCCTTCGAGGGGAAATCCCCCAATAAGCACAACCGCTTCTATTTCGAGGTTATGCCGCTTGAAGAAGAGGTCGTGAAGGCTATACAGGCAGGTGACATCCAATCCGGTGGAAAGATCAAAGATACGAAAGCCCTTGCAAGACAGCTTCACGAACTGGGAATGGAGAAGGGCGAGGCAAAAAATGTTTATTATATCCATGGGACAAATATGTTCACCAATGCTACAAAGGGTATACAATACCTTCATGAAACCAAAGAGCTTCTCATCGAGGCTTTCAACGAGGCCATGAATGCCGGTCCTCTCTCCAGGGAACCGGTGATGGGCCTGAAGGTCAGACTTACAGACGCAAAACTTCATGAGGACGCGATCCACAGAGGCCCGGCCCAGGTCATTCCCGCAGCCAGGAGCAGCATCTTCGGCGCCATGGTATGGGCCGGAATCATTCTCAGAGAGCCGAAGCAAAAGGTATTCATCGATGTGCAGCAGGACCTTATGGGCCCCGTTAATAGGGAACTCCAGTCCAGACGTGCGGAGATCATGGAGATGAACCAGGAAGGTGACCTGACCCGGATCATAGCCAAGGCACCGGTGTCCGAGATGTTCGGATTTGCGAACGCTATTCGCGGTGTGACCGGCGGAAAGGTCCTCTGGAACACCGAACATGCGGGCTTTGAGAGACTTCCCCATGAACTTCAGAATGAGACGGTCAGGGAGATCAGAACCCGAAAAGGACTTAAACCAGAACCGCCAACTGCAGACCACTTTGCAGCCTGAGTTCTGGATGAAATCAGGAATTAATGAAATACCATGAACGAGGTAAATCCATAAAGGAGGAATATATCATGGCAACCGAGAAGCCACATATGAACATGGTGTTTGTTGGTCATGTGGACCATGGAAAGTCCACGTTAGTCGGAAGGATGCTTTTAGATACCGGCACCATCGAACAACACCTTATAGACAAGTACAGGAAAGAGGCCGAGGAACGCGGCAAGGGCGGATTCGAGTTCGCCTATGTGATGGACGGACTCAAGGAGGAGCGTGAGCGCGGTCTGACCATCGATGTCGCACACAAGCGCTTCAATACGGATAAGAACTATTTCACAATCATCGACGCTCCGGGGCACAGGGATTTTGTGAAGAACATGATCACCGGTGCCTCCCAGGCCGATGCCGCGGTCCTCGTGGTCTCTGCCAGGGAAGGGGTTCAGCCCCAGACAAAGGAGCATGTTTTCCTTATCCGTACTCTCGGGATCAACCAATTAGTGGTGGCATTGAACAAGATGGATGCCACACAGCCCCCGTATAGTGAGGAGAAATTCAACCAGATAAAGGATGAGATCCTCAAGCTCCTGGGGACAGTGGGCTACAAGGCAGACACACCGATCATCCCGGTGAGCGCGTTCCATGGCGACAATGCTGTGAAAAGCACGGACAGGCTCTCCTGGTGGAAAGGTCCAACGATACTGGAACAGATCGATCAATTCGCACCCCCGCCCAAACCCACGGAAAAACCGCTCAGACTTCCGGTGCAGGACGTTTACACCATTACCGGTGTGGGCACTGTGCCTGTGGGCAGGGTAGAAACCGGTGTGATGAAGCCGGACATGAAGATCAAATTCATGCCATCCGATAAAGTTGGAGAGGTCAAGTCCATCGAGATGCACCACGAAAATATCCCTCAGGCCGTACCCGGAGACAACGTGGGATTCAATATCCGCGGTCTCAGTAGGAAGGATATCAGAAGGGGGGATGTTGCCGGGCCCGTCGATAATCCCCCAACCGTGGCCCGGACCTTCGAGGCACAGATCATGGTGCTTCAGCACCCCAGCGTGATCGCCAACGGCTACACCCCGGTATTCCACTGCCATACCGCCCAGGTGGCCTGCACCTTCGAGAAGATACTAAAAAAGCTTGATCCCAGGACCAGTGAAGTGAAGGAGGAGAATCCGGACTTCATCAAGACCGGTGATGCGGCCATTGTGAAGATCAAGCCTACCAGACCCATGGTGATCGAACTGGCCTCGGAGTTCCCGCAGCTTGGCAGGTTCGCTATCAGGGATATGGGCAAGACCGTGGCAGCCGGACTGTGCAAGTCCATTGAGAAGAGGTAAAACCTCTCTCTTTTTTCTTTTACTATTTTGGTGAAACTATGGTACAGAGGGCAAGGATTTCTCTCAAGGGCACAGACCCGAAGAAACTCGATATGGTGTGCAATCAGATCCGCACCATATCCGAGAGGACGGGTGTGAGGATGGGCGGACCCATCCCATTACCCACCAAGCACATGAAGGTGCCTGTGAGGAAAGCCCCTGATGGTGAGGGGTCGGAGACCTGGGACAGGTGGGAGATGCGAATCCACAAGAGGCTCATCGACCTGGATTCCGATGAGAGAGCGCTTCGCCAGTTGATGAGGATCCAGGTTCCGGACGGGGTCCATATCGAGATCATGCTTCAGTCGTGAAGGTGGAATATCTTTTTTTCCATTTATTTGTATAGTATGACATACGGAGAATCGAGTTATTCGTATAGTGCAATATACTAAGATATTGATTATCTGTATAGTAGGGTATACAGAAAATTAAAATATTCGAATAAATTTCTCTATGCCATGGAGTTAGAGACACTTGAAATATTCAATCCATGGTGGACGGCGGGACAGGTAAAAACAGAACTGACAAGAGAGTTTCGTCGCCCATTGTTCTCGGAACTCCTGAACTTCTTCGAGGAACGTCAGATCCTTCTTGTTTACGGTTTAAGAAGGGTGGGCAAGACCACCTTATTTTATCAGCTTATCGAGCATCTACTCAATGATGGTGTCGGGCCCGAGAAGATCGTGTATTTCTCCTTCGACGAA
>DAOVMN010000421.1 GCA_030630685.1 Thermoplasmata archaeon
CGAGAAAGAGGTGGAAAGCTCCCAGGGGAAGCTCAGGGCACTGAAGGAACGAGAATCAAGGCTCGAGGGCCTGTATGATGAGATAGGGGCCCTTCGGGGAATGAATTTCGATCTCTCTCTTCTTGGTAAGGGCCGTTATTCGCACCTTGTCGAGGACTTCGTCCTCAACCGGAATTCGGAACTTCGTTCCTCATGCATTATCGCAGGCACCACAAGGAACCTTGCAGGACTTCAAGAGGCACTGGATTCCGAACTTATTCACATCTCCTCCCATGGATTAAAAGGCGAATACTCCATTGTAATCGTGGCGCATCACACCGAGGCCGCCCGGGTAGAAAAGGCCAGAAGGCAGAGGCTCTTCGACGGCATTGACACCAAGGGACTGAGCGGCACCCCTGCCGAGGCCCTGGGGGAAATAGAAACCGAGCTCCTGACCATCGGGGGCGAGACCAGGGACATCGGAAAAGAGCTTCGCGTCCTCTACAAGGAAAACAGGAAGGGACTTCTCATTATCAGAGAGGAGCTTGACCTCTTTATCGAGGGACTCGGGGTCTTCGAGAGCTACGGGGTGACAAAGAGCACCACCTCTTTAACGGGATGGATCGAGAAGGGAAGGGAGGGGGATCTCCGGACACTTTGTGAGGACACCACACAGGGGAATTTTGCTATTTATTTCGAGGATCCTGCAGGGGAGGAGGCACCGACCAAACTGAATAACCCTTCATGGGCAACGCCTTTCGAGGGGCTTGTCAATATGTTCTCTCCACCTAAATACAATGAGATAGATTCCTCGCGCATAGTGGGTCCGCTCTTCATAATATTCTTTGGTTTCATGGTGGGAGATGCCGGATATGGTTTGATTATTATTGCGCTTTCGCTCTTTGGTTACCTGCATTTAGGGAAATACTCCAAGGAGATCAGGGAGTATGCCTATTTTGGGCTTCTTATTGGAATCACAACCATAATATGCGGGCTTTTCATGGGAGGCTTCTTCTATGATTCCTTACAACGGTTCGTTTACGGGGATGAGACCTCCTTCCTCTACCCGCAGATCAGCCTTCTGGGTATGAAATTCCCGATGGATCCCATGAACGACCCGATAACCGTCTTTCTGGTCGCACTTATCATCGGGATCATCACTCTCAATATCGGGATCGTTCTCTCGATACATCAGAATGTCAAGCAAAAGAACTATCATGGATTGGTCACAGATAACCTCTCCTGGGTGTTCCTCGAGCCAGGCGGGATTGCACTCGTGGGTGCCTATATGCTCGGGGCCTGGGAACTGAGCCCGGCTATGTCGGCATTGGCCGGGATTGCCACGGCATTGGGCATCATACTCAGGCTCCCGGTCTCGGGTGGGCTGCTGCTCTTCGATATTACCGGCTTCGTCGGGAATGTACTCTCTTTTTCCCGCCTCTTGGCACTGGCCCTTGCCACCGCTGGTCTGGCCCTCACGATCAATATCTTCGTCCAGCTCATTATCGATATTCATCCCGCGGTTATCATCATTGCCCTGCTCTTCTTTATTGTAGTGCATTTCATGAATTCCCTTATCCAGTCACTCGGAGCAGGGATCCATTCCTTAAGGCTTCAGTATGTGGAGCTATTCTCGATGTTCTATGAGGGAGGCGGAAAGCCTTTCAAACCTTTTAAAGCTGAAAGACAGTGGACACAAGTTATAGAAAAGGAGGCTAAATCATGAAAAAAAGACTCGTTGCTATGGGTGCGTTCTTTTTCCTGATGGCCCTTGTGCTGATCCCGGGATTTGTTCTAGCCGAGGATGGCCAGGCACAGGAAGATGACGAAGATACAGAATCAAAGAACAAGCAGTATGTGGCCGTAGGTGCGGTTATCGCCATGTCCATGGCCGGAATAATCTCCGCCATTGCCCTTGGTCTTACAGGCTCTGCAGCCGTTGGTGTCATCTCGGAGAAGGAGGAACTCTTTGGGAAGGCCCTGATCCTCCAGGTACTTCCAATGACCCAGGGTATCTATGGGCTTGTAGCGGCCATCCTCCTGCTCAGAGGGGCGGGATTCGTGGGTGGAGGGGGAGCCGATCTTACGGATGATACCGTGGGGATCGTTGCCCTGACCGTAAGCCTTGTGGTGGGTCTCACAGCCGTTTCCGCGATACCCCAGGCGCAGACATCCAGTGCAGGTATCTCCGCCCTCCCGAGGAATCCCGGAAGTTCGGGTAAGAGCATTATTCTTGCAGCAATGCCGGAGACCATGGCGGTATTCGGACTTCTGATAGGTATCCTTCTGATGAAAGGCGTCGGCCTTCTCTGAGAGCGTGGACGCGATGGGTATCGAGGGGATCATCTCCCGGATCAGGCAGGAAGCCCACGAGCAGGCAAACAGCGGGATCGCCGGGGCTAAGGAGAAGGCGAGAGGCCTTCGAAGGGAGTTCGAGAAGGAGTTAGAAAGAAAGAAGAATGCCCTTCAAAGAGAGATGGAGGAAAAAATCCAGGCCAG
>DAOVMN010000152.1 GCA_030630685.1 Thermoplasmata archaeon
ACATATCTCATCGACGACCCGAATAATGTGACAAGCATCGCAGATGCGATCAACCAGACACTTTTTTACGGGTCCGGTTCGACCATTGAAGGGGCAAGCGCGGTGCAGTTAGACGATGCGATAGCGCAAACGCTCCGGATACCCGAACTTGCGGCGATGGTCTCGAAGGACCTAAAAACCGGGAAGGACGGGCACAGGGCGAAAGCCGCCCTCATCGTAACACAGATCGTCTATGACCGCTCGGCCACGGAAAATGAAGACGGTCAATTGGCCGTGAAGGATGCAGTCATGGATACGGATCGCCGGGAGACGAAAGTGGGAGTTTTAGCGGGCTTCGAGACGGAGATGGAAGAAAGCATGACCGAGGGCGTGACCCTCCTGCCCATCAGCCTTGTTCTGATTATTGCTGTCCTCTTCCTCAGCCTTCGCCGGGTGAGCGATGTTATTTTGTCGGTGGTGGGGATCCCGATAGTCTTCATCTGGATGTTCGGGATAAGCGCTGCCCTGGGTATGAAGATGACAATGCTGTCCTTCTTCACACCGATACTTATTTTGGCACTGGGGATAGACTATGCGATACACACACTTCACAGGTACCAGGAAGAAAGAAGAAAGGATGCTGCGCCCGGGGAGGCAACCGGATTGGCCATCACCCATGTGGGTGCCGCAATATTCCTGGCGACTGTCACCACCGCCGCAGCATTCTTCTCGAATCTGTTGTCCTCCATCCAGGCGGTCCGGGAATTCGGGATGCTGGTGGGTATCGGGGTCATTTCCGCATTCGTCGTCATGGGGATATTTCTGCCGGCGCTGCGCGTGATTGTCGATGGCAGGACATATAGGATATCCGTGAAGAAAGGAGTGAAAGAGGTAAAGGAGGGTAGGAAAGAAAGTAAAGGAGTAGAGAATAAGGTGGAAAGTACGGGTAAGGTGGAGAAAGCGGAAAGTAAAGGATTAGAAAGCAAGGTGGCAAGCAAGGTAGTAGAAAGCAAGGTAGTAAACACAGGAAAGGTTGAGACGGTGGAAAACAGGGGATTAGAGAGTAAGATGGAAAGCACTGGAAAAGAGACAAAAGCGGAAACGAAGGAGACTGCATCCGAAAAGGTCTCCAAAAACCAGGAGCCAAAACATCCATTGTCCCAAACAGTCATGAAGATAAACAAAAATCCCATTCCCCTCATGGTTATCATACTTATTCTCACGATCGCTTCACTTTACGGTGCATTCCGGCTCGAAACGGAATTCACCCCAGAGGACTTTTTGCCCGAGGATTCCGAAGTCATGGAAGCCATGGATCTGATGGTGGAATACTTCCCCATGAGCGGCACGGAATCGGCAGAGATTCTTGTGGAAGGCGATGTGAGCGATCCGGCGGTGCTAACTGCGCTCGATGAAACGGTTGAAAATATGAAGGATGACAGGCATATCTCCATAATCGGCGGGGAGCCGCAGGTGGTGTACATCTGTCCCTATGTGAAGGAGGTCATGTGGAATTCCACACTTACCGGGGAGCTGGGTATTGATGCCGAGGATGATAATAATGATTCGATCCCGGATTCGAAGGAAGAGGTCATCAAGATCTATGATTTCCTTTATGAGAACGGCATCGCCAACGCCACTGCAGCGGACATCCGGCATGTGCTTCACAGGGACCCGGAAGGTAATTACGACAAGACGGTGATGTGGATCGATGTGGTGGATAGTGAAGGGATGGAAAGCATGAAGGAGATAAAGGATGAACTGGAAGAGGATACCTTCCCTCTCGAACTCCTGGAAAAAAGGGGCACGATCAAATTCGTTGCCACGGGGGAGCCTATCGTGATCTACACCGTGATAACGGCGATTATGGACTCCATGCTCTCTTCCATTGCAATAACTCTCATGGTCTGCTTCATGGTGCTGCTGCTTGTGTTCAGATCGGTAAAATTCGGGGTCGTCACCATGATCCCCATCTGCCTTATCGCGATATGGATACTCGGCACCATGTTCGCCCTGGGCTACAATTTCAATGTGATATCGATCATGATCGTTGCCATAACCATCGGTGTGGGCGTGGATTATTCGATCCACATCACACAGCGCTACAGGGAAGAGCGGGCCAACGGCAGGAAACCTGAAGAGGCCATTGAAAATACTCTCCAGGCCACCGGGATGGCATTACTGGGCGCTGCCGCCACCACGGCGCTGGGATTCTCGGTGCTCGCCTTCGCGTCCATGAAGATGTTCGCGGCGTTCGGGATACTGACCGCAATCATGGTCGTTTACAGCTTTGTTGCGAGTGTGATCGTGCTGCCGGTGCTGCTGATGCTTGTGGACAGGAAAGGATAACAAAATCGTTGCCATTTTAAGCTCTACCAGGTGTGCGCTTTCTCTATTTTTCCCATAATCACGCCACTCTGATACTTTTGTACCGCACATCCCTTACCTGAGAATAAAGGAAATCCTCGACCGTAAGACAGGATGAGGTAACATACCCGAGATGCCTTCTTGCGAGCCCTTCCGCCTCTTTCACCTCCTTAGAAGTGGGTCTCCTCCAGGGTGCACCTGGCACGGGAACATACCCAATAACATGGTAGGGTATCTCAGGGTCTATATCTGCGATGAACCGGGCAATCTGCTCGATATCATTTTTATCCACAAGCCCGGGTATCAGCACGCTGCTCGCATCCACAGTCAGGCCTTTCCTGTGCATTGCCTCGAAGTTTTCAAGCACCCTGACATTCGAAACCCCGGTATATTTCTTGTGAATGCCGTCTGAAAGGGTTTTTATGCTGATGGAAACCGCATCGATATGCTCGGGAGGCATGTTGAATCCTGTTGAATGTCCTATCTTTGTAAAGGCCCCGAGCACATCATGTGCAAACTCAGCAATCTCTGGCAAATCCGGGCAGGAGGTCGGTTCCCCACCCACAAAATGCACACGCTGTACATCCAGCCTCTGGAGCACCTCCCTGATTCTATCAGGGCTCAGGAATTTCTCTGGCTGAGCATCGCCTTTCAATCTATAGGAGCACCATGCGCAGTTGAGGTTGCAGCCGTAGTTGTATAATGTCGCCCTTTTGAATCTCCCGGAATATGTGATCTTAAAGATCGGCACCTCAATCCCCTCCAAATATATCTGGGTGAAACCACTCTGCAAACTGCTCCAGCCCCTGGACGATCCTTGGATTTGCTGTTACCAGATTCGTATCTATTTTATATATCCTATCATTCTTGACCGCATTTATATTTCCCCAGCCGTTCCTGTCCTTCACCTCTTCGATAGATGCACCATAGCTCACTATGACAATGACATCCGGGTTCCGGTCGATGATGTATTCGCTGCTCAATATCGGGTATCGAACTGGCTCGTCAGCCGCAAGATTGATACCTCCTGCCATGAATATCAGCTCATTGGTAAAGGTTCCAGGTCCTGTGGTTTTCATGGGAGTGCTGAGCTCATAGTATACCAGTGGTCTTTGTGTCCTGTTGAGTCCATCGGTTATCTCAGTTATTTCACGCATCCTGCTATGCATCTTTGAGGTCAAGTTTTCTGCTTCCTGCGTCCTTCCGATGACGACGCCGATCATTGTTATAGTATGCAGGACCTCATCAACAGAGCCAGGGTCGATGTAGACAACACACACTTTGTCCTCCAGGTTGAGTAGCGCATCCCTTGAATATGCCCACGCTAACACCAGGTCTGGCTTCAGACCTATTATCATCTCTATGCTCGGGGAAAAACCACTGCCGACTTCTTTGATATTCCTCACTTCCTCCGGATATGTGGAGTACTTATCCCTTCCCACCAGCTTCTCGCCCGCATCCAGGGCGAATATGGTCTCTGTGGCAGATGCTGCCAGTGAAACGATCCTCTCAGGATTCTCTGGGACGGTGACCGTCCTGCCCGCACCGTCGATTATCGTAATGCCTTCGCCGTTTGAATCCTCGTCTGTTGAAAGATTTATCAGATAGCCGCCTGAAAAAGCTGATAAAATCAGTGTAATCATTGCCAGAACTGTGTATAACTGCCCTGTGGCTTTCCGCTTGACCACCACGGGCTCGATATATTTTTCACACCCCCAGCAGTACCATCGTTTGTAGTTCGGGATGTAGTCGGCCTTGCCCCGGCAGTGGGGACACAGATAATTTTTTTTAGATGCGCTGAACATTCCCTGACCTCGTAGCACTTTTTTTATTTTCGTGTTACTCTCCCCTATATAAATATGTTGGACGCGGGGTCTCCTGGTGTCGGTGATTTTTGAATTTAATTGTGCAGTCATGAGCTTTATATAATATGACAATATACCATAGGCATTTCCGACGTACTTCAATTACTTAACCAACTAAATCACGGGTGAAGAATTTGATTGATAGAGATCGTTGTGTGACCGGCATCGGGGGCCTGGACAATATCCTCAACGGGGGCATTCCCCTTGGCAATACAGTTCTTGTGACGGGTACAGTGGGTACCGGCAAGACCACAATCGGAATGGAGTTCCTTGTAAGGGGCGCACAGAAAGGGGAGAATTGTGCATTCATCACTGTTACAGAGCCTTCAGCAAAGCTTATTGAGAATATGAGGACCTACGACTTCTTTGATGATGAACTCATCAAGGCGGGAAAACTCCACATCTTTGACCTGCATGTGATTTACGATCATCTGGGACTGGAGTGGGGGGAATACGAGATAAGAGACATGGATATCCTGCTTGGGGCCTTTGAGGACATCGTGGACGAGCTCTCGATCACGAGGCTTGTGATCGATTCCATTACTGCTATATGTTATCAGTTGCAGAATCGTTCGGCAATACGAAAGTTCATCTTCGATCTGGGAAAGTTCCTCTCCACCTTCGGGTGTACCACCTTCCTGATCTCTGAGACTGTAATAGAGGCCGGTGTGGAGAAATATTCGGTGTTCGGGGTGGAGGAAGCCATCTCGGACGGTATCATGCTTCTTGGCAACATAAACAGGAAAGGCGACCTGCTTAGGACCATCCAGGTGGTGAAGATGAGAGGCACACCACATTCAAGGGCCAAGCACGTTTCTGATCTCACACCGGATGGAATGGCCATTGTCCCGCTGCTCAAATGGGGCTCTGATATGTATTAGGGATGAGAACATGACGATAGAAGAAGACATTAAGAAACAGCTCGAAAAGCTTCCTGATTCCACGATCCTTTATCTGAATTCGGACACGAAGAACTATTACAGGGCCATGCTTGCCACGGTGGATTTCCTGGTGAACAAGCTGAAGTACGGCGGTGTCTATATCTCCTCGACCCGCCCTGTGAGCGACATCAGGATACAGATGGAGGCCTCTGGTATCCCGACGGGAGACATCCATTTTGTGGATTCTGTCATCTATCTCATAGGTGGAGAGTCCCGGGAAGAGAGAACAGCCTATGTGGAAAGCCCTTCCATGCTCGAGACGATCATGCTGAAGCTGGACTGGCAGTTGAAACAGGTCGGTACTCCTGAGAAATTCGTGTTCTTCGATTCCATGAACGGCCTCGCGGTGTACAACGAGGAGAAGCTGCTCATGGAGTTCATCCATGTCTTTTCGAACAACATGAGAATGCAAGATCTCTACACCGTACTTATCTCGGTTCGGGAGCAGACCCCAGCCAATGTGGACAGCCTCCTGAGGCTTAACTGCGACGATATTATAGAGGTGGGCGCTTCCCAGGGCAAGGTGGAAGAGGAGGCCGTGATCGGGGGAGGGGCAAAATTAGAAAGGGGTGGGACGTGATATGGCGATAAGCAGCGTTCCCTCGGGGATCCCCCAGTTAGACAGGGTACTCATGGACGGTGTTCCAAGGGGTTCTACCTTGCTTGTGGTGGGCACATCGGGTTCTGGGAAGGAGCTTTTTGCAAAGCAGTTTGCTGCCGCAGGCATAGGCTCAGAGAATGTGATATATTTCCCGACCGATGAATCCGATGAGGACCTCATCGCTACCATGAAGAGGTTCAACTGGA
>DAOVMN010000442.1 GCA_030630685.1 Thermoplasmata archaeon
CATTATGAGATAACCAAGATTCTACAAAAAAACGGGTTTAAAGATGTTAAAATCTGTTGCCCAGGGGATAATTTCAATAAAATTTATAGCATAATTAATGCGCCCATTTTAAAAACATTGTACAATATATTTTTCACGCCAAGTTATCTTGCCCATGCTAAAAAATTAGTAAGGTAAAGCACGAAGGTAAATTGTTGTTGGTGATCAACATTTCCTTGAGGGAGAGATTTTTTAATGTCTCCTTGGGTATCATTGAGCAAACTTTATGAATAATCACCGGGACGGAAGCCTATGAAGTTCATCATAACCGTGGACACGGAAGAGGATAACCAGTGGGCAAAGGACGGCGAAAAGGGGACAGAGAATGCAAGCTACATCCCACGATTCCAGGAGCTGGCCGAAGCCTACGATCTCAAGCCCACCTATCTTGTGACCTGGGGGATGGCTAAAAACGAGGGGCTCCAGGATTTCCTCAAGCACCACATTAAGGAGGGCAATGCGGAAGTTGGGTCGCATCTGCATCCATGGGACAACCCCCCGTATGTCCCCCTCACACCGGATGACCAGAAGCACCATCCATTACCCCATGAGCTTCCGGAAGACCTTTTCAGGAAAAAGATGGGCGTGCTGACAGATTCCATTAAACATGGTTTTGGGGCGGCACCGGTCTCCTACCGGGCAGGGCGATGGGGGTTCAACGAAATGAGTGCTCGGGTGCTCATAGAACTTGGATATATTGTGGATTCTTCGGTCACGCCCAATATCACCTGGTCCCATCTAACAGGAATACCCGGAGGAGAGGGTGGGAAGAATTATCTTCATGCTCCGTTACAGCCTTATTGGTTGGACATTGCGGACGTGACAAGGCCCGGCAGCTCAAATCTTCTTGAAGTACCGGTAACCATCCTTTTCACCCGATTTCCAATGAGAAATCTCAGATTCATGAGGCACGTATTCCGCAACCACAGAACCGATCTTATTGGCCGTGCCCTGGACAGATTCGGTTTTGGTCCAACCTGGCTCCGCCCCTACCCACAAACGACTGGTGATAAGCTGATCAGGGTGTACCAAACCGCCAAGTCTCTCGATCTCCCTGCGGTGGTGATGATGCTGCATTCCTCCGAGCTAATGCCAGGCGGAAGCCCTTACAATCCAGATGAGAGATCAGTGGAAAGGCTTTACAAAAAGCTAGAGACGCTCTTCAGCTATGTATCTAATGACGGGACAACAGCCAACACCCTGAAGGAGTTTGCCGGGGAATGGGGAAAAGCGAGGCCTCTAAAAGAATTTTAGCCTCGTTTCCTGTTTCCGCAGTTCAGGCAGAATGCGTACTTTTCCTCGACATCGAACCCGCATCTCGGACATCTCCATTTCCCTGGTATCGGGCTTCGGGGGGATGGAGGGATGTCGGCCTGCTCATGTGGAGGTGGCGGAGGTGGAATATTCGCCGGAGAAGCCGGGGGCGGTGGCATGGGGATACGCATCTGTGTGGGGGGTGGGACCACCTGGGCCGGAGGTGCGCCAGGTGGAGGCGGAGGCATCGGCATTCCTGGTTGAGCTCCCTGGACTCCGGATAGGGGTGGGTACATACCGGCTTGCTGTACCGGAGATCCCGGACCCTTTTGTATCGCCTGTGGAGTGAAAGTCTGAGCGGGTGCCTGACCATCGGTAGGCCTGACAGACGGCCACTGGGTGGACACGGGCCTGGTTGATTCTGCCTTCTTCAGGTAGCCCGCCACGGCAATCAATACCCCCAGGCCAATGAGGCCAGCAGAGAAAAGAAGCACAACAGATTCCTTGAGCCGGGAGGAAACCCCGGGGATACCTATTTCGTCGATCTCCACCTTGACTATTATGTAATCCCCTTCCTCGCCGAGATTCCCCGAGCTCAGCAGCGGGACATCCGAGCCCTCGAGATAGTAGGTATACAGCGTCAAGTCAAGGATGTCGGCAGAGGTAAAATTGCTGATATATCCGCCAACCCAAATGGAATCTCCTTCCTCTCGCTCCTCCTGGACCCAATCTTCATATTCCGATGGGGAGTGCACCCAGGCCGGAATGATCGCTGCAGAGATGATTAGTCCGACAATCATGAGAATGGTACCCAAAATCATGATACCGCTTATGCCTTTCCTCTTTCCTGCAAGGGCCCCTACGGCTCCGAATCCGCCAATAAATGCCATTAACGGATATAAGAAAAGAATATTTGAGA
>DAOVMN010000501.1 GCA_030630685.1 Thermoplasmata archaeon
CAGATTCCACTTCACCTTCTGCCACGACCCCTGGAGCAGGAGATCCTCTACAGTCGGAGGGGCATTGTCCCTAAATTCCGTAGGGAATCTCTACCCGAAATACGGTTCGATCGGAGATCAGGTTCTCTCCATGAAGGTCGCGATTCCCAATGGCCGCATCCTGACCGTTGGAAGGAATCTGACCAAGACCTCGGCCTCCCCTTTTCTTCCTTCCTTGTTCATCGGTGCGGAGGGATTGTTTGGGATAATCCTCGAGGCCACATTAAAGGTTGAACCACTACCAGAGGCCCACACCACCCTTGGTTATGCTTTCTCCTCGTTTGCGGACCTCTTTGAAGCGTTGCAGGATCTCTGTAGAAAGGGGATAGAGCCGCAATCCTATATCGGAGGCACGGTACCGAAAAGAGTGGTGAGGCTTCAGCCGAAATCCGAGAGGATGTTGGTGAGGCTCCTGAACATCAATGCCGCCCTTTTCCTGTACTATGATGGATTGAAGGAAGAGGTGGAAGCACGAATCGAGAATGCCGTGATGATCCTGGACAGGAAAGGGAAGAAGATGCCTGAGAGATATTCCAGGGAATGGTGGGAGAACAGGCACACCTATTTCGAGATGAGCCCGGAACTGGCAGGAGAGGGGTTGTATGTGTATGTGTTCGACCTCTGTATCCCACCGAGTAATGTACTCCAGGCCGCTGAAAACGTCGAGCAGATTGCAGAGAAAATGGGAATCATGGATATCTTATCCCATACCCTCTTCGGGGCAGTGGATGCCTACACTATTGCACTCTATGTCGATGATACCCCCGAAGGAAGAGACGTGATCAAGAATTTTGAAAAGGAACTGATCCCGATAGTTCACTCTCTTGGAGGATCCATCACGAGAACCCATGGGCTCGGGACATTGTTCGATGATGCAATTGCAGCAAAGGAGATCGGAGAGCACGGATTGTACCTATTGAAAGGAATAAAGAACCTTCTTGACCCCAACAGGATCCTGAATCCAGGAATATTGCACGGGAGAATCTGAGATGACCGGGTCCAAGGGTAAGAGGGTTAAAATCGGTGTGGAAGAGGTCAGGAGATGCCTGTCATCCGAGTGCTCATTCTGCAGGGAGAACTGCCCTGCCTACTTAGCGTTTCACCTGGATTCCTATTCCTCTCGCGGGAAGAACAGGGTGATTCTTGGATATAATAGGGAGGGGTTCGAGCCTGAGGACCTGGTAGAGGTAGCATACGCCTGCACAATGTGTGGACAGTGTTCCGAGGTGTGCCTTACCGATGGCGCCTTTTTCGGGTACGCTAAGGAGCTCAGAAGCGAGCTTGTAAGGGGAGGACTGGCTCCGGATGTCATCAAGGCAATGGTGAAGGACATCAGGGATAATAATACACCCTTTGATTCGAAGGATCAAGGCTGGGCAGAGAAAGGAAAGAAGGGGAAGATCGCCTATTTCCCAGGATGCACTATTCAGGCCTGTAATCCTGAGCTTGCCGTGCGAACCATGAAACTGCTCGAAAAGATCGGTATC
>DAOVMN010000295.1 GCA_030630685.1 Thermoplasmata archaeon
CCGATCCCATGGAGTGCCGGAGGCACGGTTCCATCTGTCCACCATGGGTTCCAGTCCGCGATGCCTTCAAGATTCATGGGACATGATTATTGCTCTTCACTTAAGAATGTTGCGACCACATCGTTCAAAGATCAAACTTTTTGCACGGTGCACCGTTCATATTATGAATTAATCAACCGGCTGCCGGAATATCGCATTGTAGGGCATCATGCCGGGAGTGGGGAATTCTTCGAAGACTATGCATCCGGCGTTGAGGTTACTCCCGAATACAGAAAGCGGAGGATTTATTACCTCAATCATGATACTCCCAAGCACTATGACTGAGAATCTGCTGAATATCCGGGAAGGGACCAGGGTTTGCAACCTGGAACAGCTTGAAGAATTGCTGGGCATTGCCCTGAAAGGAGAAAAGAGAGGGAACATCCAGGTGCTGGCCGCGCTCACGAACTTCCCGAATGTGTCGGCATTGAGGACTTCCCTGAAGGACCGGGGATTCGAGGTTATAGCGGAGCACGGAGACCTTCTCCTTGTAAAGAAACGAGGCGAGGTTCCATTCTACACCCTCCTCGATTCCGATTCGACCGCCGTCTTCATAACCCGTGCGAGAAAGACAGAGGACATCCCTGGAACGGTTCTTAGCTATATCAATTCCACAAAAGATGCCGCCCTGATCAGGGTCGGCAACAGGAGAATGCTGAAATTAATGGCCCAACTGTCCCGAAAGCATCCCGGCCTCACCCTGCCTTTCTTCACGGCCCATAGGGAATCCCACACCCCGATCCCCTCGGCCTACAGAAGCGAGCAGGAAAGAACAATAATCTACAGCGGAGCTGACGGGCTCGATACCCTCGAGGAGATGGAATTCCATTATGGTATTGTGCCAAGGATAATGGAGTTCCACCTTTCAGAAGGGGGGCGTTTCAGGGTGGATCTCAAGGGCATCCTCACCATAATCGATGGAGGGGCGGGGGTAATATTCTGGATGCTAAACGAAGTGATATCGGATATTATGAGGCTCATCCTCCCTTTCCGGAAGGAGGGGGCGGGGCCTTTTCCACGCAGCCGGCTGACGGTTAGGGCAGTCGAAGGATGGACCAGCGCAGGGATGAAAAAGATGGAACACGCCCTGACATCGGAGTGGGGCCTTTCGATATTCTCCTCTGTGATCAAACCGCAAAGGGGTGTTTATTATTCCAGGGTGGTGGACGTCGAAGAAGGCACGAGCTGGGATGTGTTTATCTCGGGCGAAAGGCTTATGCTTGTTCCTCTCGAAGGCCAAGGTATGAAGGCATTGCTGAAGATCCTCGAGGTAATGGAAGACCATCTTTCACTCCAACTCCCCCACAACGAGGAGGTGAGGGAATGAGCGGCAGGAACTATCCAATTCACGAGAATTACCTTCAGCTCCTCCACAACGCCAAACCAGGGACCGCCGGGTTTCTTCAGGAGAAATACCACTACTGGAAGGAGGTTTATCTTTCCAAGGTGAGGGAGGGGATGATCAGGGACCTGAAAGCGGAGAACGAGCGCCTTCTCTATCTCAGGCAGCTTTCAGGCATCTTTCAGGACCCAGGAATTATGGAAAAAACGGGCTATGCTTTTGGCGGGATGAGCCCGGGAATCGAATTCTCCCGGGACAAGGAATCAGCTTTTGATATCTACCTCAAAGGAAGGGATGGTTCCGCACTGTTCATCCTCTTTCTATCGGACCAAGGCATTTCCACCCAGGGACTCATCAACTCCATGAAAATACGATACGAATTTATCATAAAGAATCAGGGGAAACTGAGGAAGAGCTATTCAATCGAAGGAAAAACCAGGTTTGCTTTTCTACTGCCAGAAAGGGAGAAGGGCCGGTTACGAAAGGCACTGCAAGCCCTCGGCAGAAGAAAGGCCTTGAAGGATATCGGAGAGGTTCACGTAATCGAACTGATCCTTGAGGAGAACATCCTCCGCGGTCTCCCTGCGATTCCCAAAAGCACACCGGATCTATTGGCCATCCCGGAGGGTGCTTTTCTCCATCCTACCCGCCTTGACCTGCAGGCCGGCAATTACACCATTTTCGAGCTCACCGTCATCCAGGAATGCTATGCCAGACACCTGATGAAAAAGCAGGGGAATCCCAAACAGGTATCCTACAAGGAAATGGAAGAGGCTTTCCTCCGAGTAATCGGAGTGAATGCAAATGAAAAAAATGATAAAAAGCTCGAGAAAAGAAGGGAGTTCGCAACGAAGAGGCTGACCGGTGTCCTTGAAATGGCCCTGAGATACAACCTTATGGAGGAAACCGGAGAAAAAGATAGAAGGTACAGGCTCATCTGCCCAGGTACCGACCTCCCCATGGTCCAGAGAAATCTCCTGAAGAAATACCTTGAAGGAGGGGCCGATGAAGAGGCCTCCGGATTGGCCCGGGAGAAGGCTGTGGAGGAGTACAGGAAGCGTTTCCCAAGGATTGATAAAGGATTCTGAGGGCGTTCTCAGCGCCGATAAAATCGCCTGCCAAGATGAAGGCTGAGGAAGGCCCCAAACCATCCCACGGTTCCTGTGAGCTTGTATACCCTGTCAAATTCCGGCACAAGGAAGGGAACCAGCATCACGAAGGAGATGCCGATCAATAACCCGGAAAAGAGGATGTACTTTTCTTCCCAGTCAAAAAAGAATCTTTGGACGATCCCCAGATAGGCCCGGGCGTAGGTATATGTGGCAGCCATGGTCATGAGAAACCTTTCCGAGACAGCAAGGTTCTCATTGGACTTGTTCGTCATACCCGAGATAAATGTGTAGAATATGAGCCCCAGTGCGATAATAAGAAAGAGATGGTGCAGCATCTTCCAGTATTTCTTTTTATCGAATTTCTCCTGAAGCGTGGAAACGAATATTGTGGGAGAGAGCATCCGGAAGCCCAGGGTGATCCCCACCAACGGGTAAAGGGCATCCGGGTATCTCCGCACTAAAGAAACCGCCTGCGAGGCCACAATGATGATGAGGAGGAACACCCCGATGGTAACGATGGTGATAAGATCATTGCTCTTCCCTCTTACCTTCACTATCACGGATGGATAGACAGACATCCCGATGCCTATGATGAGCAGGGTTACAGAGAGGGAGGTAGCCACTTTCAGGTCTATGTCAAACATCAGGAGAACATTCGATTTCTCACATAAAAAGATTCCTGAGAGGCTCAGTAGTTCCGAATAGCCCTACTTCCGAACAGCAAAATATCTGCGGTTCTCCTCATGTCTTCTAATTTAGAGTATATTCTTAATCTTACTTTCTTCTCTAAATCAGCTATTTGGTCCTTTGAAGGATCTGTGAATTTGACTTCAGCCATCCAATTCTTCCCTCACTTCATCCAGGGTCAAGCCTTCACCTTTTTCGACCTGTTTTTTCCCTTTTTCGATTACCCTAAGTGTTTCTTTGGATAATCGCTGTTCTTCACCCATTAGATGGCGGAGGGCATCTCTTACCAACTCGCTCTTATTAAGGTAACTGGACTTTTGCGTTTTGAAAACCGCAATATATAGATAAG
>DAOVMN010000224.1 GCA_030630685.1 Thermoplasmata archaeon
CGGAAGCAGGAGAATATTCCCTTGGACCAATTGTTATTTCCTATTCCCTGGAGTCGGGTGAGAGGCCGTCGGCTGTCATTCGCGAGTATTTCCAGGGATTCGATGTCACAATCACCTCTGAGTCAAGCGGGACCCGTGGTGAAACAGACCCGATGGAAACGGACTCGATGGCAAAGCCCTCCCTGGTAAAGATTGTTTCCGGAAGCCCTGCCGTGATTGGGGAATCCATCGATGTGAGGGTTATTGCAGGCATTCCCGAGGAGTTCATCAATGAAAAGATTCGGATCGTGGATGCCATCCCAAATGGATTCCAGGCTGCCGGGGAGCTTGAAGGGATTGAAAGCGGAAAGATTGTGGTGGAAAGCAAGGGCAAAGCTGTGGTGGAGTTCAGCTATACCCTCACACCGGAAAGGGAATATTCCGGAACACTTGCCAGGGCCCTTCTCTATCATAATGATGAGCTTTTGGGGTATTCCAATTTACCTGCTCTGCGGGTTATTAGTGGTGACGATATCGCGATCGAACGGATCTATTCCACCCATTCCACTGAACAGAACAACCCGGTGTTCGTTAGCCTGTATCTTCGTGCGCCCAAGGGGCTAACATACGCGGCAGTGGAGGATATCCTTCCCCCCGGCTCCAGGGTATTAGAGGATTCTGTGAAGGCGAATCTTGATGAGAATGTTCTTTCCTATACCATCGCAGGGGAGAAGGTGGTGTTCTTCATCAACGAGGTGGGGGAGGTGAGCCTTCAGTACCAGTTCATCCCGAGCATTGTCGGGGAGTTTGCGGTTCCGGCGGCGGAGATGTATTCCATGTATGAAACAGAGAAGCGGGCCGAGAGTGGTTCTGATTATCTGATAGTTACAGAGCCCGGGGAAAAGGGCACAGGCACAGAAATCGACAGGATCGACCTTACCATTTCCCTAAGCGAGAATGGTATCCCGGATAACCTGACGGCAGGAATGGAGGCAGAGTTTATTGTGAGTGTCTACAACCTTGGCTCGCAGAGCGTCCAGGTGCCTATTAGTCTATCAGTGGACGGGAAGGTGGTCTGGAGGGACAGCATTCGGTTACCGTTCTACTCAAGCACAGAAATACGAATTCCCTGGATTCCTAAAAAGGGCGAGCACACCATCAAGATCATGGTGGATGACCTCGACATGGTGGAAGAGACCAATGAGGATAACAATGCGGTGGACTTCACTGTGTCCGTGGGCGAAGATAAACCGGGAGGAAAGAACAAAGTTAGCACACTTCTTTCCTTGATGGTCCTGACCATGGCCGCCACTGCCGCCCTTACCATCTACATCGGACTCAAAACCGGTAGGGGAGGTGCCGTGATGACCAGGAAGGGATGGAAGCTCGCGATGCAGTCTTTGAAGAAAGGGGTGAAAAAGGGGAAGGCACGGTAGGGGCAAGGAGGAGGGGTGAAAAAGGGGAAGGAAAGAGTTGGGGCAAGAAAAAACTCCCGTTAGCCCCTCCCGCGCCTCTTGACCTCCCTTGTAACCACAACATCAACTCCCGTGCCCTCCACATCCTTAACGATCACCTGCCCGAACTTCACCGGAGCCTCCAATTTGATTTTCTTGATTTCCGCCATCACCTTTTTAATGATGGCTTTGGGTATGGGCCCGGTTGTCCTGACGCTGGCAAGCGGCATCTTTCCGTGAAGGACGAGCACGCTCGTGGTCAGGGTCCTCTCGGGATGAAATATTTCTTTTTCTACGTACTCCACCCCTTTCTGGCACAGGTTGCCCTCTATGCTCTCTATGGATGTCTCGCTGTATTCGACATTCAGATTGCAGCCGATCGGACACACGATACATATCAGCTCCTTATTCAACCACCCTCACCTCCAGGTAACGGGCCCCCTCTGCTTCTTTCAATTTTTCCTTCGATACCTTAAGTCGTATCATCTCGGCGGGGTTGGTGCGGATGAACCTTTTCTTCACAATAACCTCTTTCTCACCTGCGGTGCCTGCGAGGACTGCGATGTCCACATCCCTTCCAGGCTTTAAGACCCGGAAAGAGAGAATCACGTCCTCCTTTGATACGAGGCTCTGCGGCACCACGTAGCTTATGCCTTCGCCCGCCATGACCGGCATCCCGGGCTTCTTGGGCCCCTCCCCCTTAAGGAACCGTGCCGCCGATCTCCCTGCATGCTCCGCCTCGATGGTCGCAAAATCGACCACATCGTGGACATGGAGCACATTCCCGCATGCAAACACCCCCATTATCGATGTCTCCAGGTTTTCATCGACCTTGGCCCCGCCGGTGGCAGGATCTATTTCCACCTCTGCTGCTTTGGAAAGCTCGTTCTCTGGTATCAGCCCCACTGAAAGGAGCAAAGTATCACATTCTATGACCTGCCCGGTTCCCGGGATGGGATTGAGATATTTGTCTACCCGGGAGATCACAACCGCCTCTATGCGTTCTTTGCCTCTGATGTCTGTCACGGTATGGGAAAGGAGGAGGGGTATGTCATAGTCCCGGAGGCACTGCACGATGTTCCTTGGGAGCCCGCTCGGGTATGGGAGTATCTCCACCACTGCCTTTACTTTAGCCCCCTCAAGGGTGAGCCTTCTGGCCATGATCATGCCGATGTCCCCGGAGCCCAATATCACGATGCTCTTTCCCGGCATGAGGCCCTTGAGGTTGATGAGGTGCTGGGCCGTCCCTGCCGTGTACACGCCTGCGGGCCTGGTTCCGGGGATGCGGATCGCGCCACGCGTGCGTTCCCTGCAGCCCATGCTCAGGATAACACTACCTGCCTTGATGACCAGGAGGCCCTTTGGTGTAGCGGCAACGATCTCCCTTTTCCCATTCAGGTCCAGCACCATGCAGCCCGTCTCATATCGGATGCCGAGCCTTTCGATGTCCTCGATATACCTGTGCATGTACTCCGGGCCTGTAAGGGCTTCGCCGAATATCTCGAGCCCGAACCCGTCGTGGATGCACTGGTCGAGTATACCTCCAAGGGCATTCCCCCTCTCGAGGATGAGGACATCCTCGATACCCTCTTTCCTGGCCTGGATGGCGGCCGCCATACCCGCGGGACCCCCTCCTATCACCACCAGGTCCACCTTCTTCACGGGCTCATTCATCCCTCACCCTCCCCGAGAACAGCCGGGACCTTCCCCCTTTAAGTGTGAGGTCCGTAGGGTCCATTCCCTTTTCTTCCATGATCTCCACGATCCTCGGGAGGCAGAACCCGCCCTGACATCGTCCCATGGTGGCACGGGTGCGCATCTTCACGCTGTCGAGCGTGCGGACACCAAGGGGATTGTCGAGTGCCTCGATAACCTCGGAGCGCGTGACATGCTCACACCTGCACACGATATGTCCATGGTCCGGATTCTGTTCAACGAGCCGCGCCTTCCCAGGGGCATCCAGGGTTGCGAACCTCTCCACTGCGGTCCTGTGCGGGTCATAATTCTCTTTTTTCTTTAGCCTTCTTAACCCACTGAGGATGTCCGCAACAAGCCGGGGTATCGAGGGAGCGCATGTCAGGCCGGGGGATTCGATGCCGATGAGGTTGATGAGCCCGGGTACGTGCCTGCTTTCCTCGATAATGAAGTCCCCAATGTCTCCGGATTTCTCATCGGTGATCCTGCTGCGTATCCCGGAAAAACCCTGGATCACGGCATTGAGGGGCAGCCCGGGCAGAAGCCCTTTAGCCTCTAATAGAAGGGTCTTCATCATGGGTCCGGTAGTCGCAAGATCATCTTTGTGCTCGATGAACTCTGCTGTTGGGCCTATCAGGATGTTGCCCTCGATGGTAGGGGTGAGGTGGACGCCGACCACACCTTTCTCCTTGGGCGGTATCGGGTAGATCATTCTTGTGATCAGGTGGCTGTATGCCTTGTCCAGCACGAAATATTCCCCTCTGCATGGATGGATGCGATACCTGTGGTCTCCTGCCATACCCGCGATGCGGTCCGAATGAAGCCCGGCGCAGTTTATGATATGCTCGCACATCACCTTTCCGCGGTTTGTGGTGAGGATGAAACCGTTATTGCGGGCATCGATGGCCTCGACCTCCGTGGAGAGGAAAAAATCCACGCCGTTCTTATGAGCATTTTCAGCGAGCGCGATGGTGAGAAGGATAGGGTTGGTTATCCCAGAGTTAGCGGACAGCATGGCGTGCTCTGCCCTTATATTGGGCTCAAGCCTTTTTATCTCCCCCTTCGCGATTATCCTGAGCCCGGGCACAGAGTTGATCCTTCCCTGGCGATTGAGCTTTTTCAGCTCTTCAAGCTCTTCCTCATCCCTCGCCACCACAAGTTTGCCTGTGCGCCTGAAGGGCACGCCCAATTCCCCTGCAAAGGATTCGAACATGCGGTTCCCCTTGACGCACAGCCTGGCCTTAAGCGATCCCGGGGGGTTGAGATAACCAGCATGTACCACCGCGCTGTTTGCCTTACTTGCGGCAGAGGCCACATCAGGGCCTTTCTCCAAGAGTGCAATGTCGAGCCTGTACCTGGAAAGCGCCCTGGCAACAGAGCACCCGATAACGCCTCCGCCCACGATCGCTATGTTGTAC
>DAOVMN010000115.1 GCA_030630685.1 Thermoplasmata archaeon
ATCGACGAGGATGAGGAGATGGCCGAGTCGGTATTAGATGATCATGCAAAGATCAAGGAGATACATCTTGATATTGTAAAGGCATTGAATAATGACAAGGAGATAACGGTAAAGGAGGCAATCGTGGTTGCCAAGGTCACGGGCTATCTCAGGCGAGTGAGCGCACACCTGGGAAATATCTGTACCGGGGTAATCAGGCCATTCCCGAAAATGGGCTTCCTGAAGAAAACCTCGAGGGAGCTTGATGCAGACAATCCCCTTTATTCGAGAACAAAACTGGATTAAAACTGGATTAGTCTAACAGGCTGATTCAATATAATTAATCCCAGATCCGGATTCCTGATGATGAACCGGGGGAACAGGAGCATTCATAAATACCAAAACAGAATCTCTCATCCGAAAAAGGTGAAAGGATGTCAACAGGCCTAATTATATTTATTATTCTCGCCACCATTTACCTCATCGTACTCGCCCTTCAGCTCACGGGCAGGATCAAGAAAGATTACATCAGCCTGTACGGCCCTTTTCTCATGATCAAGACAGAGAAGGGAAAGAAGGCAATTGACCGGATTGCCGCTAAGCGCAGATTATGGAGGGCCTACGGCAACTTATCCCTTGGAGTTGTGTTAACAGCCATGGTGCTCATGTTCCTGCTCCTTCTCTGGCAGGCCACGCTTGTTTCCCGCATACCAGCGGATAAGGCACCCAGCCCACAGATGATGATCGGCCTTCCTGGTGTTAATCCTCTCATCCCGATCTGGTACGGCATCGTGGGTCTGGCTGTGGCCATGGTTTTCCATGAGTTCGCCCACGGGATCCTCACGCGTGTGGCGGATGCCAAGGTAAAGAAACTTGGGCTCCTCTACCTCATCGTGCCCATCGGGGCCTTTGTCGAGCCGGATGAGGATGAGGTTGCCGCCCTTTCGCGGGGAAAACGGGCCAGACTCTTTGCAGTGGGTCCTGCCACGAACATCTTCATTGCTTTCCTGTTCGTCCTGGTCTTTGCCTGGGGCTTCATGGCCTCCCTCGAACCCGAGCAGGATGGAATGTTGGTGCTCAAGGTCTCCAGGGACCTGCCCGCTGATAAGGCAGGCATCGAGCCAGGGATGGTTATCCTGAAGATGAACGGCACCCCGACTAAAGAGGCAGAGGATTTCTACGATTTCCTGGACAATTCTACTGAAGGCCAGGTCATCGATATCACGGTGTACGATGACGGAGAGATCCGGACCATAGGGAACATCACCCTCGAGAACCGCTACAACTACACGGGATTGAATGAGGACAAGGGCATCGGTTACCTTGGTGTATCTTCCCCGACCACGGTAAGCGGTTTGAGTGACATCCTTGCCCATCCATATTCCGGCAGGGACGCCATGGGGATATTGGGGGCATCCTTTTTCTACATCGCACTCCCATTCTACCAGCTCTCTCCATTCCCGGAACCTATCCAGAACCTGTATCAGGTCTCCGGTCCGCTGGGTGTACTTCCCGAACCGGTGTTCTGGATACTCGCCAACTCCCTTTACTGGATCTTCTGGCTGAACCTGATGATAGGGCTCACCAATGCCCTTCCCGCTGTGCCCCTGGATGGAGGGTATATCTTCAGGGATGCACTGGACAAGCTTGTGTCCAGGTTCAAGACCGGGCTCGGCAAGGAGGAAAGAGAGAGGTATGTGGCAAAGATATCGAGATCAGTGGCATACCTTGTGCTGGTGCTGATCCTGCTTCCGCTGGTCGTTCCAAGATTACTTGGGATTTTTTGATGTGAGGTGTTGATAGAATGGCTTTCCGCTTGATCGAAGTGCTTCTCCCCTCGGTGGCCGAGAAACGGGTAAAGGAGGTATTCGAGAGGATTCATGGGTTGGGTGTCTGGCAGGAATATCTGACAGAGAAACAGATATCCATACGATTGCTTGTTCCTTCCGAGGAGACCCAGGATGTGCTCGATGTTCTTGAAAAGGAGTTCTCCATGGTGGATGGATTTAGGGTACTGGTTACACCCGTGGAGGCAATATTGCCCAGGCAGGAGAGTGTCGAGGAGGAGCCATCCGAGGATAAAGAGGAGAAGAAGCACGAGGCGATCTTGCCATCGATCTCTCGGGAGGAGTTGTACCAGGACGTCCAGAGTTCAATTAAGTTCTCATGGAATTATATAATCCTGATCTTCCTCTCCACGATCGTTGCGGCCATTGGTATCCTGCGGGACAATGTGGCAATAATCATTGGTGCGATGGTCATAGCACCATTACTCGGACCGAACGTGGCCCTGTCCCTTGCCACCACTCTCGGGGATATCGAGTTGGCCCGTAAAGCCATGAAGGCCAATTTGATGGGGATATTCACTGCTCTCTTTTTTGCGGGTCTCCTGGGATTCGTTTTGGATATCGATACGGAAATATCAGAGATCACATCAAGAACCGAGGTGGGTCTGGGGGATATCGCGCTTGCATTGGCCGCAGGGGCTGTTGCCGGATTCTCCTTTACAGCAAAGGCCCCCAGTGCACTCATAGGGGTCATGGTGGCTGTCGCATTGCTGCCTCCTGTGGTGGTGTTGGGGATGCTTATAGGCTCATGGGAGTGGGATTTGGCTGGTGGGGCATTGCTTTTGCTGCTTACAAATATCATTGGAATCAACCTCTCGGGGGTGGTGGCATTCCTGGCGCAAGGGGTCAGACCGGTGAAGTGGTGGGAAGCCGATAAGGCGAAGAAGGCGACAAGGATCGCTATCGTCCTCTGGACACTCCTTTTGATGGTTCTTGTGGTGGTGATCCTTCTGGCTCAAAGGAGTTGAGATTCAAGCATCTCATCCGATGTTGTGATTCACCTGTTCCATTCCCTCAACCACTCCCTGGTCTCGGGGAGGAAGTAGCGGTCTATAAGGAGGTTGTTGTCGATTAGGACGGTTAGTTTTATGGTGGGGTAAATTCGCTTTTTGGTTAATAGGGTTTTGTAGGGCTTTGTTATATTTGGAATGCGAGGGAGATTGCCCGGGGGCTGAATGGGGGATCGACTCGAGAGAAAGGCTGATCTCATTTATCCTTCGACATATTTCTTTCATCTCTTCCTCTCGGCTGGTATCGCCCATCAATACCCATTTCTGCTGGTCGGGGTGGGGCCAATCGATTTTATCACAGAAGAGGTCCTGTTCACTTGCAAGTTCCTGAAGTTTATCGAGTGTGTAAAAGGCACAATCGTGATATATCCAGTCTTTCCCGGTATAGCTCTCCTCTCCCTCACTGAATGTAGCAGCAACAAGAGATATGGGCTTCATGGTCTTCCGCACTTCGCTCAAGCATCTCCTGATCTGCTTTTGGGACGCATGTGTAAATATGGATTGGGCAAGAAAATAATCGAATTTCTTCTTGAAAGTAGTGAAGGTGAAATTCCGTTCGTTACTGATAACCGGCTTCTTGATTCTAATGATGTCCTTCCCCAGTTCGAGTTCGATCCCTTTTTCGATAAGCCACTCTTCTGGTTCGATTCCATAGTAGTGCCCGGGCAGGAGATAAGGAATGAACAGTTTCCCGGCGCGCAGCGAGCCGCACCCGATGTCCAACAGATAGTGATGCTCCCGCAACCCGAGGAATGTCAGCAGGTTGAACTGCATGGCCGACGCAAGGTCGTAGTGTTTAGAGGGACCAACGAATGCCCGATGGTGGCGGGCACCGTTCTTCCGGTCCAATCCAAGGCGCTCCTCTTCGGTAATTGATATTATGGTGAACTCTCCTTTGAGTAACCCCTCCTTTGAACTGAGGGACATGGAACTTGAATCAGTTGAACCCCTGGAAATCTGCTTAAGGAATGAAATCAGCCCGTCCAGTATTCCCTCAATATTTCCGTCCCTCACCTCGAATGCCGCAAGCCCTGCTTTCTTGGCGGGAATTATGTCAAACTCAGGGGAATCGCCTATCATGGCAACTGCGCCGTAGTTCTCCTTCAGGTATTGGTAAGCCTTTCCGGTTTTTTCCTGCCCGATGGAGATGATTTGTTTGTCGGGTCTCGTCTCCATTGAGTTCCCGGAGGAAGTTACGATTATTTTTGAGGTTCTGGGTGACAGCTCATCAGGGAAAAGGCTCAATTTGAATACGGCCTCTCTAACTGAAGAATCTGTGAAATAATAGACATCAAAACCCTGCTCTTTTATACAGGAGATAACATCGTTTGCACCGGGATAGAAACTGGTTTTTGAAAGATTTTGCCAGTATATTTTATCCAGTTCGGGCAATATATCTTCTATTTCCTTTTCATCCATGCCCGCAAGTGACAGCAGCATCCTGAAGCGAGTGTTAAGATCGTTCTTTTTAGAGCCTGTATAAACTGAAAACTGCGCCCGTGTAATCCCCCAGAATACATCCATGGTAATCGGACTTTTCAGGTGGTGGTGAAACCTGCGGTTAAGGAGCCCCACACATTCCCTGAAAGCAGCATATTTCCTTTCCTGCCCGTCGCAGATGGTTCCATCGATGTCAATCAAAACGGATTTCACGGCCCTCACTCCCGATCAACTCCTTTACAACATTCCCATTTTCATCCAGAATAATCATGACTCCTTCAATTGTTTTCGCAAGCGCAAATCCATTATAAAACGGTTCAACCCACCGGAACCTCTTACCATAAACCGGATTCCCACCCATGTCGATATGGAAATATCCTCGTTCATCCCTTGCTACCGCAAACCCTTTATGGAAAACTCCCAGTTCTACATATTTCCTCTCGTGGACATATCTGCCATCTCTGTCTATGTGCCTTGCAAAACCATCAGTCCCGTAAGCCACCGCAATCCCATATTTAAAATCCCCGACATACCTGTGTTTCTCCTCGTAAGCAAGGTCTCCGTTCTTTCCGATATGAAAATAGGCACCCTTGCCCTCTCTCACTGCGCAACGTCTTTCCCGAAAATTGCCCACCCATGCGTACCGTTCTTCATAAACGGCCTTTCCATCCAGATCAATGTGGTACCATCCGGTCTCATCCGCCACGGCAGCGATACCTTCATAGAATCCGAAAGTTTTCCGGAATCGCCTCGAATAGACCGGCTCGCCATCCAAGTCGATGTGATATGTCCCGCTTTCATCCTCTACCGCAGCAGCGCCGGGAGAGTGGAAACTCATTACCATTTTGAATCTCTTGGCGTAAAGAGGTTTTCCCTTGTAAAGATGGTGGGATTGATCAGGTGCGATGTAGGTCTTCCTGAAATCGATTCCTAATTCAGATATTTCCATATACACACCTCTTCAACTCTTCAGGTGGTTTCCTCATGTTGCATTTCCTGCACACATCATACGAGCCCCAGTTTCTCACGAATCTCTCGTATTCCGTGCCGTTCCACAGTTCCATAAAATCGTCCTCCTTCACATTACCAAAATAGCCCAGACTCCTCCTCAGGTTGTCCGGTGAGCAGCACACATTGAAAGTCCCGTCCCATGCAATCCATGACTCCCGACCCACAAAGGGGCAAAGCCAGTGTACAGGCACAATCTCACTTTTTTCGGATGATTTTTCAGAGAGTTTATAGACATTGTCCAATTTTATTTTTGAGCCGTTCGGCAGCCTGAACTTTTCTGTGATTTCATACAGTTCTTCCACAGTACGATTCCACCGTCTTATACTCTCGGCATTCCTCCTGAGAGACTCATTCTCCAGTTCCGGCCAGGTGATCCAGAGGTGGTGTCCTTTGAACCTGTCGGCTCCCATGGAGATTGCCAGCTTCAGCAGGTCGGGAAGTTCCGGGAGATTCTTTTCCATATAGGTGACCTGGAAGGTAACCGTGGGATGATTCATGCCGTTTTTCCTAACCTCGTCTCGGATTCGAATAAACCGCCGCAGGTCTTCCATCTGTTTTTCGGTGTCTATTCCCTTCATAATAAATTCCGCTGTCTCTTTCGTGGCCCCGCTGATGGACACCTTCACATCACTCGCCACCGGCAGCACGAACTCCCCCCACCCCTCCGCACCGCGCCCCGGGAAGGTCCCATTGGTTGTAAGGTTCAGTTTCAGGTCATATTCCCTGACAATATCCACAATCTTATCAAAATGCTCGTAAAGAAGCGGTTCTCCCATAGTACTGGGAATTATCTCTTTCAGACCGTGGGGCGCCGCACTCTCGATAACCATCCTGATAATATCGAATTCCATGAGCCTTTTTCCGGATTTTCTTGCCCCTTTTTTTGCTCCTTCTTTATCGGCATAAATACTGTGTTCTTCGCACATTATGCATCTCAGATTACAGATATCCGGGTTGGTGTCGAAGGTGATTCTCCAGGGGCCGGGGAGTTTTCTGGATTGTGGTCCGGTCATCGGTTCAGCACCTCCCTATAAGCATCCATGACTCCGGTGGCATCGTCCTCGATCGTGCGCACACTATGCCTGTCGGGTTTCAGATCGTTAAGAATCGTGGGATCGGCCAAGATTCTCTCCATCTTATTGCCAAGATCATCGACATCGCCAACTTCGAATGTCAGGCCGTTCACGCCGTCCTTTACAAGTTCCGCCATACCGCCGATATTCGAGGTAATCACTGGGATACCTGCAAGGAAAGCTTCCTGGATCACAAGTGGTGAGTTCTCGTACCAGATGGAGGGGACGACAAGCACATCTATTTCGCCAAGGACAGAATCGATCTCCCAGTTCTTGTAGCCGCCTCTGAAAATCACATTCTCGCTCGCGTATCCGTTAAGATATTTTCGGAGCGGGCCAGCATCCCCGAAAATTTGCAGTCGGCAGTTCCTCATGTTGTTCGTGTTCTTCCTGTTCTTCGCCGATAGTTTCCCGAATGCCTTCACTAGGATATGAATGCCCTTCACCGGGATGACCCTCCCCATGAAACCAAATGTAACCTTTGAATTCCGGGTGTAGATTCTATTTTTTCGGGTTATCCTGTCTGTTCTGAAACCGTATCGTGAGTATCTTACCTTCTCCCTGGGAATGCCGTTATTCTCGAAATACTCCTTCAGGAACATGGAAGGTGACAGGTAGAG
>DAOVMN010000071.1 GCA_030630685.1 Thermoplasmata archaeon
AAATCACGAATGGCACGAATACACAAATTACACGAATATCAGGAGGTGAATGAACGAGGATTTATACGAGTTTCGAGCTACTGGAGGTGGCTGAAGTATGAGGCATCGTAAACCAACCATGGCAAATTCGTGCCATTCGTCCATTTGTGGGATTCGTGATGAATACCGCCCGGACCTGGAGATCACGAATGGCACGAATACACAAATTACACGAATATCAGGAGGTGAATGAATGAGGATTTATCTGAGCTCCGAGCTACTGGAGGTGGCTGAAGTATGAGGCATCGCAAACCAACCTGGGTAAATTCGTGCCATCCGTCCATTTGTGTGATTCGTGATGAATACCGCCCTACAAACACCAAGCAAGTACCTGATATTTATTAGGGGGACTCTTTTGCAGATAATTGTACGACTGTCAGATGAGGAAAGAACACTCGAGCTTCCCGAGGGTGCGGATGGCTTTGCAGTAATAGACGCCCTTGGACTTTTCCCGGATGCTGTTCTTGTCCTAAGGAACGATGAGGTGATACCGGAGGACGAGCCTCTCTCCGAAGGAGACGCCCTGGAGATTATCAAGGTTGGTTCCAGGGGATAAAGAAATCCAGTTGTCCCTCTAAAAGCCTGAAAAACAGCAGATTGTAGAAATCTCAGAAAAGGAAAGCTATAAATAAAAAATAGGTATTCCAATGCTCATTTAAGGGTAAACAATGTCAAGTGAGTTTACCAATCTTTATATATACTCTCTGGCATATCCCGTACCAACCACCCATTGGAGGTAAAAGATATGGATAATAAATACAAAAGTATAACCGCCATGTTACTGAGCATCCTGATGCTCTCAAGCGCACTGATGCTCTTTGTGCCACAGGAAGCGGAAGCACCGGGGCCTACCCCGGACTTCACGCTTGAAGTTACTGGTAATAATCCCGTCGAAGTGGACGTCTCTCCCAGGGGTACAGGGATCGGCACCACCGAAGTAACGGTCACAAGTCAGAGTGCACACACGATCACGGTTGATGTGACTATTGATCTTGCCGGATACATAGTCTCCCCAGTAAGGAGTACCATCACGCTGGGCCCAGATGCTTCCGCCATTATAAGTGTGTCGGTTGCCGCCCTTCTGCGAAGTCCTTATAGGGTGGGCACCGGAAACGTCCATGGTGAAGTGATACGGGTCGATGGAGTGCCTGTTAGTGGATATACAGCAGATACCGGTTTCAGTGCAACCTCGAAATCCTACGGGAAAGTGATCCTCGGGAGCGACAAGCCGTTCGAGAAGGTGAAACCAGGAAAGGAGTATCCCTTCAAAATCAAGGTGGAGAACAACGGGAATGCCGTTGATAATTATGATTTGGAGATCACCAATAAAGACAAGCTCGAGGACAAGGGCTTCTCGATCACCCTTTCCCGCACCACGACCAAGGATATAGGCCAAGGCGAGTATGAGCTCATTACCATCCGGGTCCAGACCCCGCGGAAGTTCTGGAGGAACGAATATTATACTATAGACATAAAGGCAATCTCTGATGTTGATCCCACAGAGAAATCAGAGTACTCCATCACGGTCTGGGTCTGGGGTGCGTACGTTCCGGGCTTCGAGATCGCATTCTCCATAATCGCCTTGGCCCTTGTAGGGACATTCATGGCGAGAAGAAGGCAGGATTGAGCCGATCCAAATCGGGGTGAACGATATGGCAGACGAGGATGTAGCCGATGCCGAGTCCTTCGAGGACGAAGAAGAAGAGGAGGAAGAGGAAAAAGAAGAAGAGAAAGAGGAAGAAGAAGAGGAAGAGGAGAAAGAAGAAGAGAAAGAGGAAGAAGAAGAGGAAGAAAAGCTTCTCTTTGGAAAGATACCCAGGACCCCGGGTCTGATCGGTATCGCGGTCGTTCTCGTGGTCATCCTCGTGCTTTTGGCCGCCCTGGTTTCCGGTAGCTTTGGATTCAGGGGAGGAATCTCGAGCATTAATGTTAACATCCCGAACAGTGAGGGAGAGCTCGACGATGAGGAAATGACGGTGAAGGCCGAAACCGGCACCCCGGCATTCGGAAAGGAGGCTGAAGGGGATGGCGATCTCACCATCTATTATAATGATCTGGAGGTCTATACTGCCAAGTTCAAGTTCTCTGGTGCGAGAGGCACCAAGTCCATCCCATACGAGGACTTCTATGTGGACAACGGCGAATACATTGTTGAGATAAAGTTCGAGGGAAAGACTGAATCGGATACTATCATCCTCGAGAGAACCGCCCATGCACTTCTGATGTTACAGTTTGACAGTGTCTGGAATGAAGAAGAAAGGGTTCGTTACAGTATATCCTTCCTGCCTGAGGAGGGCAGTCCCAGCGATATTCTTGTCCCTGGCCATGGACACATCGAGATCTATTATGTGGAAAATGAAGCCGACCAGGACAACGAGGACCAGTGGGAAAACGTCACCAAGATTTCCATTACAACAGATTTCGGCTCCATTGAATACAACTTCGAAGGTGAGCCGAAAGAGCAGATCTCTGCTGCTGAAGGGTTCTTTATTGATTTTCCGGCAAGCAAACTCATGGAGAAGAATGATGATAAGGAGGGCTACTACTCCGCAAGAGTATATTTCACAAACGACTACGGCCTGACAGAGTACGACGCCTTCAGGGGCTGGATATCCACCATGCCGGACCAGGACCCGGACACGAGCTATACCTGGGTGAAACTTGGGGACGAAGAATAAGGACAAAAAACTAAAGATCTCTATTTTTTCTTCACAGGGCAATCTATAAATAGGAAAAATGTATTTAACACCCAATGAGAATCTGTCCCAACTGCAGTAAGCAGGTTGCAGATGACTATAGGTTCTGCAGCGTGTGTGGCTTTGACTTTTACGGCAGTGGAGCAGGAAGCGTCCCGATAAAGGCAAAGAAAGTTAAGGTTCAGGCACCTCATGAGGGAAAGGTAAAGCACATAAAAACAGCACCTCCAATACCCCCTCCACAACCCGAATACATCGATCACCGGACACAAGCGGAGGAGGCCTATATCAGAGGGGATTACTATGCCGCACTTGATAACTACAAGCTTGCCCTAATGAACGATCCCTATAATTTTGACCTGATCATGGCCAGGGAAAGGCTCTTTGAGATGCTCAATCACAAGGACGAGGCTGCGGAATGCCTTGAGGAGGCACTGAGACTTCGTCCGGATGACAGGGAACTGTGGAGTGGTAAATCAAGGCTCCTGCTCCTGCTTTACCACGAAAAAGGGGAGCAGCGTTACAAGAAGGCATCGGATGAGGCAACAGAGAGGGCCGAGAGTCTGACAACTCAGCTCATCTCAAAAGGCCTATGCCCCTCCTGCAACTCCTCCGGGGACTGTCTCAAATGCCTGGGGCGGGGTATCTGCCACGAGTGCGGCGGAACGGGTGTGTACAAGGGCGCGGTCAAGTGTCCGTTCTGCGATGGGACAGGGATGTGCGACAGGTGTGACGGCTCCGGTAAATGTCCGGACTGCCACGGTACCGGCAGGCTCGAGATGTTGAAGTGCGAAAGATGTGATGGGAGCGGGGTGTGCCCCAAGTGCCAGGGAAAAGGAAAGCATCTTCTTGGACACTGTAAGGAATGCGACG
Source organism: Thermoplasmata archaeon (assembly GCA_030630685.1). GTDB lineage: Archaea > Thermoplasmatota > DAOVMN01 > DAOVMN01 > DAOVMN01 > DAOVMN01. Next base: position 3,609 of record DAOVMN010000071.1, read on the forward strand.
GCTCAGGGTATTGTCCGGTCTGCAAGGGTAAGGGCAAGGTGATTAACCTTCCATCTCCGTCAGAACCATCGGGATAATTATTCTTTCAAAAGTCTATCAAGGATCGCCCAGACCCCGGAGTCCGCAGGGGCATGAACGAGGAGGTAGAGCCCGAGGGTGAAACCGGAGTTGAAACGCAGCTCGTTCAGCTCGACTATCTCCCCGCTCGTTAGCTTGAGGGTCATAACATGGGACAGGAGTCCGAATGTATGGCCAGCCACGGATTCTATCTCTTCAGGCTCTCCCATCCCTTCTGAAAGCCCCATTCTCAGCTTTTCGGGGAATCCCTTTGAATCTTTTTTACGTGGGAAAAAGGCGGCCTGAAAATCTACCAATCTCAAGGCTGTGATCTTGAAATGCAGGGAAATCACGCCAAGGAATAGAACGAAGATGGTGAAGAAGATGATGAGCATGAGGTTTCTCAATACCTCGGTGATTGCCAGGGCCGTAATAACTGCAAGGAGAAGGATGAGCACGGTCAGGCCGCAGATGTTCCAGTCCCGGCTTGCGGGATGCCATTTTCCGGCTGCGGGTATCCGAGGTTTAGGTTCTTTCGCGGCATCCTTGGTTGACGGTGGGGTTTCCAGAGATTTACGATTGTTTTTCTCGTCCTCCACGGGCTCTGCCCTATCACGCTGGTCGTTGTTCTCGGGTGGAACCGGCATGTTGGGTGGATGGTCATTTTGGTATTTAAACATGCCCGGCCTGGTCAAATTAATGATGAATTCAGTAAGACGATAAGCACACAAAACGGAAGTTTTATAAACATAAATTATTGTTTAGGACGATAACGCATTATCAGAAGACGGTACAATGAAAGATCCCTTAAACGAGGATAATGAGGTTCCAGAAACAGGAACCAGCAGTGAACTTGGTGAGACAGTTACCCGGGAAGAAAAACCGGAACCAAGCTCAGGCTCTCAATCAAGATCCGAGGCACCCGCCTCCCAATCCGGCCCGGCCCCGGGCGCGGGGACCAAGACCGAGGATTCAGATGATGATAAAGCCCAATCACTAAGGTCAGAGAAGGCCGAGGCAAAATCTGAGTCTCTGTCCATAGAAAAGGTGAAAAATCTTGACGAAATAAAGAAAATCCTTTCGAACCACAGAGGGGAATTGAGAGAACGATTCAGGACAAGCGAGATTGGATTGTTTGGTTCCTATGTGCGGGGGGAGCAGGGCAGGGACAGCGATATTGACATCCTTGTGGAATTTGATGGCCCGGTCGGGTGGGAGGTGGTCGACCTGAAGGACTATCTTGAGGACCTGCTCGGAATCCATGTGGACCTTGTTACAAAGGGAGGAATAAGGAGAAATCCGGCTCTCTGGGGATATATAAGGGAGGAACTGGTTTATGTCTAAAAGAGATATTTCACTGTTTTTTCAGGACATCCTTGAAAGCATCGAGAAGATTGAAAACTACACAGAGGGTATGACATTTCAGGATTTTTTAAGAAATAGTCTTGTGATGGATGCAGTGGTAAGAAATCTTGAGATAATTGGTGAAGCGGCAAGAAATATCCCCGCAGAATTCAGACAAAGATTTAAGAATATTCCCTGGCAGAGGGTGGTTGGATTCAGGAATGTGGTTATTCATGGATATTTTGGAGTTGATCCCGAAATTGTGTGGGTGATTGTAAGCGAAAGATTGCAGGAACTGAAGCCTGAAATCGTGAAAATCCTGAAAGAGCCGCACAACCCGAAAACTTGAGTACATATATCCTCTTGTCCGCATTTATTACCTGCTCTTATTCTTATTCCGCTCTGAAATCGAACTCAATCTTCCCCAAATCCTCCACACCGGGTTGCCGTCTCCCACATAACTTTGATTTTACAAACTTTAAACATGCCCGGCCTGGGGCTTTGGGAGAATATTCTCGGTGCTGCATATCTCCATTAGATGCTTGAAGTATTGCTGTACCAAACACTCATGGGCGTCTCTAATCTTCAAGATATTTAATCCTGATATTCTGCGGTTCGAACACAAGCACGTGTGTTTCCGTATCGCTCAGTGATAGATGTTCTTCTCCTTTTTTGATGAGGATGGCATCACCCGGGTCGAGTGTGTATTTTTTCTTTTCGACCTCTATCTCGAGCTGGCCATCCAGCACATAGAACAGCTCGTCCCGATTATGGGTGTGAAGTTTGTATCGTCCTTTGAAACGTGTGATGCCGAGATAGGAGTTATCCACCAAGAGTAACGGCATCTTTGAGAACGACTTCTTGAGTGCTTTTTTCTTGTCTTCGATTCGAACGATTTCTGGCAAGTGATCACCCCAGGTAAAGATTGAGTGTGTAAAACACGGGTGAAATGAACCCATGCTTCATATTTATAGTTTGTCCAAGGAAAACCGGAAACATCCATAAATGGGTGAAAGATGCATGACCGTAGGTAGAGCATTTTCCCAACTTTGTGCGATAATGGGCTTTTTATAAAACAGTATCAATATCGACATTCTTATATGTATTTACAAATTGCTTCGGAATTACAGGAGGAATAACCATGGCCGGAAAACCTTCTTTCATGGACGAGGAACTCAAAAATCTGGACCCGGAGCTGGCAAAGCTCATAGAGGTCGAAGATATCAGGCAGGACAACAAGATAATTCTCATTGCCTCGGAATCACTCGCTTCAAGGGCTGTGAGGGAGACGCTTTCCACATCCTTCACCAACCTCTATGCCGAGGGCTATCCGTCCACCAGGATGAGCGTCTGGGAGAAGAAGCGGCTTTCCGACCATGCGCGGCATCTCTCCTTCTACCGAAGATATGCCGATAACCGGTACTATAAGGGCGTGGACATCATAGACCTCATGGAGTCTCTTGCGCAGAAGCGGTGTGCCGAGATATTCGAGAACGAGAACGCCTCCATTGATGATATCTTCGTGAACGTGCAGTCACTTTCCGGGGCCGCTGCCAATAACGCGGTATACAACGCCTTCCTTGAGCCGGGCGATACGATAATGGGGATGGACCTAACGAGCGGCGGCCACCTCACCCATGGTTCTCCGGTGAACCGCTCAGGTAAGAACTACAACATAATCCCCTATTCCGTGGACAGAAGCGGGAAGATAGATTACGAGGACATCCGGAAAAAGGCGGAGGAGCACTCTCCAAAGATAATCATTGCCGGCTACTCTGCCTACCCGTGGAGCGTTGACTGGGAAAGATTTAGGGATATTGCCCATTCCAACGGTGCCCTTCTCATGGCCGATGTGGCCCATGTTGCCGGTCTCATTGTAGCCGGTGAGCACCCGAATCCTGTGGGCATCGCGGATATTACCACCTTTACCACCCATAAAACGCTGTTTGGTCCAAGGGGCGCCTGTATAATAACCACCAATAGGGAGTATGCCGAGAAGATAAATGAAGGTGTCTTCCCTGGAGAGCAGGGCGGCCCTCACGAGAACAACATCGCTGCCAAAGCCGTGGCCTTTGAAATAGCGAAGACCAAGGAATTCAAGGATGTCCAGAAGAGGATCATCAAGAATGCATTTGCACTATCCGAGGGCTTCAAAAAGCGAGGGATCGGGGTCGCATATAGAGGAACGGATACACATCTCCTGCTTGTTGACCTGAAATCCCTCAAGTCCTTATCCGGCGAGATGCTCAACGGGGAGATCGTCTCCAGGATACTCGAGATATGCGGGATCGTGTGTAACAAGAACACAATCGCAGGGGACGACAAGGCAGCCTTCCCCTCAGGGATACGGTTTGGGACCCCGATAGTCACCCAGCGCGGACTGGATGCAGGGGACATGGACGAACTTGCCGACATTATCACCCGGGCATTGAAAGGGATGGAGGCATTCTCCTACATGGACAAAACAGGTGAGCCGCTTGGAAGGATCAAGATGGACTATTCCGTTCTGGAGAACGTGAAGGAACGCGTGAGAAAGCTCACAGAGAAGATGGGGCGCAGCTCCGGGGGCCTGTGGGACTATCCCTATTTCTACTCGGAACAGGACGCGGGCAACACCGGAGTCTTCAGGGTAAGGGGAGAGAGGGCTCATCTGGCACTGAACGAGATGCTCGGCATCGATGTCATCGATATCCCGGTTGGTTCGGAAGAGGGGGCGTTCATCACCTTTGACGGAAAGACCATTTCCGGGGAGGTGTATGTCCACAGGGAAAAGGACCACAGCTTCCTCATCGCCTTCAGCCAGCAGGTCGCTCTCGGACTCGAAAAGATCCTTCTGTCTCAAAAGATCAAGACCATCGAGAGGACCAAGCCGATAAGATCCTCCGGCGCAAAAACGAAGGAACAAAGCACCTTCAAGGAAATCGTGGGATCCTCACCCGCGATCAAACACATCTTCAAACTGATAAACGACATCAAGGACATGAACATGTCCATCCTGTTGATCGGGGAGAACGGCACGGGCAAGGACCTGTTCGCCAAGGCGATACATTACAACAGCCACAGACACGACAAGCCCTTCGTCTCCCTGAACTGCGCGACCATCCCGAGCGAACTCATCGCGAGCGAATTGTTCGGGCACGAGAAGGGTGTGTTCACGGGGGCGCACCGCCACCGGATCGGCCATTTCGAGTCGGCGCGCGACGGCACGATCTTCCTGAACGAGATCCGCGATCTTCCGCTCAACCTGCAGCCGACCCTTCTCCGGGTCCTCGAGGAACAGAAATTCTACCTGGTCGGCGGCAGAAAGGAGATTACCACCAACGCCAGGGTAATAGCCGCGACTAATGTTGACCTCCTCGAGCTCATCAAGAAACAGCAGTTCCGCATAGACCTCTACCACCGCTTGAACATCTTTCCCATAAGGATCCCCGCCCTCAGGGAACGCAAGGATGACATCGAGCCGCTCTGCAACCATTTCCTTGCGACCTACTGCAACATCTACGATATTCCACTCAAGACGATCGCGCAGGCGGCACTCGCCTATTTCTTCGAATACGATTGGCCGGGCAACGTCAGGGAGCTGGAGAACGTCATAACCCGGCTCGTTATCACATCGAAGAGGGACACGATCCTCGTGGAGGATCTGCCAGATAAC